>NZ_BAABBP010000004.1:0-165156 GCF_039538025.1 Comamonas faecalis | reverse complement strand
CAGCCAGAAGTGGACCATGCCCATCCGGGATTGGAAGGCCGCGCTGACCCGCTTTACCATTCAGTTCGGAGACCGCATCTCCGTCAATTGAAGTCCGACCCGTTTACACAAAAATTCGGACACGCCCGGAACAGGAGGCCGAGCACGACATGCTTGTATTCGGCGGCGTCGATCTGGCCGCGCAGGGTGTCGGCGGCCTTCCACAGGGTGTCGGCGTAGGCGAGGTCAGGGTTGGGAGCTTGGGTGTCGGTCATCGTGAATTCTGGCAAATGCAGCCGCTGCCGGGCGCAGTCCACAGACAGCGCTCGGCCAGGCGCGCATGGCTGTGCGCAGCCGTTGCATGCAGCCGGCGATTGTGCCGCACCCGCCAAGCCTATCCCCACGCCTGGTGCTGGTACGTCCGAGGTGCCTGGTATGGACGGCTGCGGCAAAAGCGGGCCTCACCACCGCAGCCCAGTGTCGAAATTGACGGTTGACTGCCGCCCTGGGCTGTGGAGCCTGGGTCTCGCCAGATGGCGAATCAAACACCCGACTTGCGGTAAATGCGCGCCTGTGAGGTCTGCACCGCGCCGGCAGCGCGCCCGTAGGTCACGCCGTCGACCGGCGGCAGCACGCTGGCCGCCTGCTGCGCGGTCAGCGCCTGCACCCGTGCCAACTGGTCGCGCAATCTGCCAAGCTGGGCCGCGGCGGCCTGCACACGTTCGGCCAGGCCTGACGGCCAGCGGCTGCGCTCGGGCGCGGCAGCCAGCGCCTGGGCAAAGGCCTGAGCTGCGTGACGCAGCAGCGCAACGGCGTTTTCAAGCGTCAGCGGGTCGAGCGCCGCCAGCGCGCCCTGCGCCTGGTTCAGCTGTGCCTCGACCTGGGACAGGGTGGATTCAAGCGACATGGGGCGAGTTCAGGTTCGGCTCAAGCTGGCCTCACGCCAGCCGTCCAGGGGAAGGCGCACGCAGCGGAGCGCGGCCGATTGCGGCAAATCAGCCGCGCGTGCTGGAGAGGGTTTCCTGCGCGTTGGCCAGCAGCTTGTCGGCCACGACCTCGGCATTGACCTTGAAGGTGCCGTTCTCGATCGACGCCTTCACGGCCTTGACCTTGTCGGCGTTGAAGTCGGCGCTGCTGCGCGTCACCTGGCTGCTGCGCGCGGTCTGCGACAGCGTGACCGGCACGCCCGCGCCGGCGGCCGCGGCACGCGGCGCGTCCTTGGCGGCGCCGTCTGCCTTGGGGGCCTGGGCCTGCTGCTCGCGTGCGGCCGCTGCCTGCGCGCGCAGGGCGGCGTTGTCCGGGTTGTGTCCTATTTTCATTGCGCTCTCCACCACCCCTTGTTGGAACATGTCGTGGGGCCAGTAGGGTAGTCATCGGCAGCCTGCCGCGCAACTTGAGGTGTTTTCCATCAACCGAGGTCAAACGGGCTAATGCACCCTCGACGGGTCGGTCAGACACCGGCTTGCACCGTTCCATCTTCGGCAACGACTCCCTGGATGATTCGCCCATTGCTCATGCGAATGCGCACATTCTGCCCAGCAGCACCGGCCGTCATGGCCTGGCCGGACGAGGTGACCTCGTAGCCCGGCCCCTGGACGATGATGCGCACCGGCGCGCCGGGTTTGAACAGATTGGGCGCGCGCACCATGTTCTGGCGCAGCGCCTGGCCTGCGCTGAGCGACCGCGCGGCCACCTGCCCCACCCAGGTCTGGGAATTGGCCAGGATGGGGGCGCTCTCCTCGGCCCAGTCGACCTCGGCCTCGACGGCGTCGGCCTCGGTCAGCACCTGGCCGGCGGCGACCGGGCCGGTCAGCACCCAGGCCGGGCCGGTGGCGCTCACCGTCAGCGGCACGAAGACGTTCCAGCGCACGCTGCCCTGCACGCAGCGCAGGCCCAGGCGCGTGCGCCCCCACAGCTGTGCGCCGGCGGGCAGATAGGGCTCGACCTGGTCGCACGGCGCCAGGCGCAGCCGCGGGTCGAGCGCGCCAACGCTGACCTGCATGCGCAGCGGCAGCTGCGCCCCGTCGGTGCGCGCCAGCGCGTCGTCGACCCAGCGCTGGGTCAGCGCCTGCAAATCCTGCACGCCCGCGGCGCTGGTTGCCGCCTGCTGCGCCTGCGCGCCACCGGCCAGCGCCATGCCCACGGCCAGCGACGACAACGCGCGAATCAGCCTTCCGGTGGGGAAAAACGACAACGCCATGGCAATACCTCCTCGTGTGCGCGAAACCAGGATGACTGTAGGGCGCGCAGCGATGCGGCGAAGACGCGAACAGGCGCGCAATTGCCGCTTTCTTCACGCTTTGGCCGGCGGCGGGCGGTTTCCATAATCGACGCACGCCCCAGGCCCGCCGCGGCTCTGGCCCATCGCCCCCTTCATTGCGAGGCCGCCATGCTCGACAAGATGACGCAGAAACTGGACTTCCACGGTCAGGCGCTGCTGCTGCGTGCCGAGCGCCAGCGCGTGCTTGCCAGCAACATTGCCAACGCCGACACGCCAGGCTACGTGGCGCGCGACTTCCCGTTTGCCGACGCGATGCGCGCCGCCCGCGAGAGCAGCGCGCCCAGCACGATGACGGCCGCAAGCGTGAGCGACGCGCGCCACATTCCGCTGCCAGCCGCCACGCGCGGCGGGCGCGGCGACAGCGCACTGGGCTACGGCCTGCAGACCGCGCCGGCGCTGGACCGCAACACCGTGGACATGGACCGCGAGCGCGCTGCCTTCGTGGACAACGCGGTGCACTACGACGCGACGCTGCGCTTCATCAACGGCAACGTGAAGACCATGCTCAGCGCCATCCAGGGCCAGTGACGCGCCAGGCGCGAAAGAGAAAGCGAGCCAGCACCATGTCGATGTTCTCCATCTTCAACGTCTCGGGCAGCGCGATCAGCGCGCAGGCCCAGCGGCTGAACACCGTGGCCAGCAACCTGGCCAACGTCGACGCCGTGGCCGGACCCGACGGCCAGGCCTACAAGGCGCGCCAGGTGGTCTTCCAGACCACGCCGATGGGGCCGGACGGCGCCGCCGGCGTACGCGTGACCTCGATCCAGGAGAGCGACACGCCCGGGCGCAAGGTGCACGACCCGGCGAATCCGCTGGCCGACGCCGAGGGCTACGTCACGCACTCCAACGTCAACGCGGTCGAGGAGATGGTCAACATGATCTCGGCCTCGCGCTCCTACCAGAACAACGTGGAAGTCATGAACACGGCCAAGTCGCTGCTGCTCAAGACCCTGCAGATGGGCCAGTAATTCCATTTCTATATCGATCGAGTACGCGAAGGTGAAGCGCAGACAGTGCCGTAGCACGACAAGCGAAGCCGACAAAGTAATCGGTTGATATGGAAATGGAATAAGCCCTCCTTCACGAAAGGCCGAACACCATGTTCATGACCCCGATCGACACCAGCGCGCTGGACTACGGCGCCAGCACCACCGCCACCACCACGCAGGACGGCACCGACCCGGCGGCGATGCAGGACCGCTTCCTCAAACTCCTGGTCGCGCAGCTGAACAACCAGGACCCGATGAATCCGCTGGACAACGCGCAGATGACCACGCAGATGGCGCAGATCAACACCGTCACCGGCCTGCAGCAGCTCAACCTGACGATGCAGGGCATGGTCGAGGAGTTCTCCACGATGCAGCAGATCCAGGGCATCTCGCTGATCGGCCGCTCGGTGCTGACCGAAGGCAACCGCATGTCCTGGGACGACGGCCAGGCCAAGGGCCACTTTGATCTGTCGGCCTCGGCGCAGGACGTGCAGATCGACATCCTCACGCCCGGCGGCGTGCTGGTCGATACCGTCAAGCTGGGCGCGATGGAGCGCGGCCGCGCAAGCTTTGAATGGGACGGCAGCGACTACAGCGGCAACCACGCCGACCTGCGCTACCAGGTGCGCGCCACCAACGGCGAGAGCGCCGTCGCCAGCACGGCGCTGCAGCAGTCGGACGTGGTCGCCACCGGCTCCAGCGCCGGAGCACTGACGCTGACGCTCTCCAACGGCGACGTCGTCAACTACTTCCGCGTCTACGGCGTGCTGTAACGCCCCACCCACCGAACCGCACCAGGAGCACACCATGGGTTTCCAGCAAGGCCTGTCCGGCCTCAACGCCTCGTCCAAGAACCTGGACGTGATCGGCCACAACATCGCAAACTCCAACACCACCGGCTTCAAGGCCTCGCGCACCGAGTTCGCCGCAATGGTGGCGTCGAGCATCGGCGCGGCCAGCGCCAACAACGCCGGCATCGGCGTGGAGATCGGCGCCATCGCCCAGCAGTTCAGCCAGGGCAACATCACGGTGACCGGCAACAACATGGACGTGGCCATCAACGGCAACGGCTTCTTCACGCTGCAGATGCCGGACGGCTCGCGCGCCTACACGCGCGCCGGCGACTTCAAGCTCGACGACGTGGGCAACGTCGTCACCAACAGCGGCGGCCAGGTCATGGGCTACCCGATCGATCCGGTCACCGGGCTGCGCACCTCCAGCACGCCGGTGCCGCTCACCTTCCCGACGGCCGCGCCCATTCCGGCCAAGCAGACCAGCGCCATCAAGATGGGGCTGAACCTGGACGCGCGCGTCTCCAACGCCCGCGGCGACCCCGGCGCCACGCCCCCGGTGCCGGCCACGCCGCGCACCACCTACGCCACCTCGCTCAACGTCTTCGACAGCCAGGGCGTGGCCACGCCGCTGTCGTTCTACTTCGAGAAGAACGGCGCCAACACCTGGGACATCTACACCGAACTCGATGACCTGACCAGCGCCCCGCCCACCATCCCGTCGGTGGCCGGGCGCGTGGTCTTCGACCAGACCGGCGCCATCACCGGATCGCTGCAGCCGAGCGACCCGGCCAAGACCGGCGGAGTCGACGCCAGCGACTACCCCACCGACTTCACCTACCGCTACAGCGGCCCGGACGCCTCCGGCGTGTGGGCGATCCGCGAGACCACGCTGTCGTTCGCCGACCCGGCGGACGCCTGGGACTTCACCTACTCGGACGCGCCCGCCAACACGCTGGTGTCCTCGGCGCGGCTCAAGGCCGATCTGACGACCGCACCGGGCGCCACCTTCACGCCGCCGCTGCCCGTCAATCCCGGCGACCCGGTGCCGCCGCCGGCGGCGCGCCAGACCTTCGAGCTGGGCCTGACCGTCGACCCCAGCCCGGCCAACCCCAACAGCCCGCCCACCGTCGGCGGCAGCCCGGCGCCCGGCGCATTCCCGGTCACGCTGGACCTGAACCAGGCGACGCAGTACGGCACCAAGTTCGCGATCTCCGAGCAGACGCAGGACGGCTACACCTCGGGCGAGCTGACCGGCATCAACATCGAGAGCAACGGGATGATCATGACGCGCTACTCCAACGGCGTGACGCGTCCCGAGGGCCAGGTGACGCTGGCCACCTTCCGCAACGCCCAGGGCCTGATGGCCGTGGGCGGCAACAACTGGGTGGAGACCTACGAGTCGGGCCAGCCCATCCAGGGCGCGCCCACCGACGGCAACTTCGGTGCGCTGCGCTCGGGGGCGCTTGAGGACTCCAACGTCGACCTGACGGCCGAGCTGGTCAACATGATGACCGCGCAGCGCGCCTACCAGGCCAACGCCCAGACCATCAAGACGCAGGACCAGGTCATGTCCACGCTGGTCAACCTGCGCTGACCCGCGCAGGCCAATCGACTGAGGAAGCAACGCCATGGATCGCCTCATCTACACCTCGATGACCGGTGCCAACGCCGCGGCGCACCGCCAGACGGTGCTCTCGCACAACCTGGCCAACGCGTCGACCAACGGCTTTCGCGCCGAGTTGTCGGCGTTCCGCTCGGTGCCGCTGCAGGGCAGCGGATCGAACACCCGCGTGTTCGCGCTGGAGGCTACCGCCGGCCACTCCGAGGCGCCCGGCCCGGCGCAGACCACCGGCCGCGCGCTGGACGCGATGGCCGTGGGCGGCGCCTGGTTTGCGGTGCAGGGCCTGGACGGCACCGAGGCCTACACCCGCGACGGCGCGATGCAGGTCAGCGCCCAGGGCCAGCTGGTCAACGGCATCGGCCTGCCCATGCTGTCCGACGGCGGCGCGCCGATCGACATCCCCGAGGGCGCGCAGGTCGTGCTGGGCAACGACGGCACGGTGACGGCCAGCGTCGCCGGCCAGCCGCCGCAGCAGATCGGCCGCCTGAAGCTGGCCACACCCGGCGCCGACAACCCACTTGAACGCGGCGACGACGGCCTGTTTCGCGCCGCGGCCGGCGGCGCCCTGCCCGCCGACGCCGGCGCCCAGTTGCGCGCCGGCGTGCTGGAGGGCTCCAACGTCAACGCCGTCGAAAGCATGGTCGGCATGATTGCCGCGGCGCGCCAGTTCGAGCAGCAGATGCGCCTGCTGAGTACCGCCGAGAGCGACGACAAGGCCGCCGGCCGCTTGCTCAGCCTGAGCTGAATTCCAGGAGAGGAAAAACACCATGATGAATTCACTGTGGATCGCCAAGACCGGCATGAGCGCCCAGCAGACCAACCTGGACGTGATCTCGCACAACCTGGCCAACGTCTCGACCACCGGCTACAAGCGCAACAACGCGGTGTTCGAGGACTTGATCTACCAGAACCTGCGCCAGGTCGGCAGCCAGACCACCGAGGAGAACCAGCTGCCCACCGGCCTGCACCTGGGCCTGGGCGTCAACGTCGTCGCCACCGCGCGCAAGTTCACCCAGGGCTCGCTGCAAAAGACCGAGAACAGCCTGGACGTGGCCGTCAACGGCAACGGCTTTTTGGAAGTGCAGCTGCCCGACGGCACCACCGCCTACACGCGCGACGGCTCGCTCAAGCTCGACTCCCAGGGGCGCATCGTCACCTCCACCGGCCTGCCAGTCGCGCCCGGCATCACCGTGCCGGCCGACACCAAGGCGCTCACCATCAGCGAGGACGGCACCGTGAGCGTCACCGTCGCAGGCAACCCGGCGCCGCAGCAGCTCGGGCAGCTGAGCATGTCCAGCTTCATCAACCCCAATGGCCTGGAGCCCGTCGGCGACAACCTGTACCTGGAGAGCGAAGCCTCGGGCGCGCCCCAGCAGGGCCAGCCCGGCACCAACGGCCTGGGCGTGATCCGCCAGGGTTTTCTGGAGGCCTCCAACGTCAACGTCGTCGAGGAGCTGATCAGCATGATCCAGGCGCAGCGCGCCTACGAGATGAATTCCAAGGCAGTGCAGACCAGCGACCAGATGCTGGCCAAGCTCGCGCAGCTGTAATCGCATTCAGAGAATCGCCATGCCCCTCGCCCAATCCGCCACGGCGCGCGCCCCGCGCATCATGCGCCTGCTGCTGGCCGGCGCCGCCGCGCTGCTGGCCGCCGGCTGCGCCAGCATCAACCCGGCGCCGCCGGTGGACGTGCTGCCCACCACACCACCGCCGCCCGCCACGCTGGCGCCGCCCGTGGGCAGCGCGCCGGCCACCGGCAGCCTGTTTCACGCGGCCAGCTACCGCCCGTCGTTCACCGACCAGCGCGCGCGCCTGGTGGGCGACCTGGTGACCATCGAGATCAGCGAGCAGATCGACGCCAAGCAGGACAGCAAGTCCAACGTCGGGCGCAGCTCCGAGACCTCGGGCGGCGTCAGCCTGTTCCCGTTCCTGTCGGCCAAGGCACTGGGCAAGACCAGCATCGGCGCCGAGTACGACAACAGCTTCAACGGCAAGGGCGCGACCAGCAGCAACAACCAGTTCAAGAGCTCGATCACGACCATCGTCAGCGAGGTGCTGCCCAACGGCAACCTGATCATCACCGGTGAGAAGCAGGTGGGCGTGAACCGCAGCGTGGACGTGCTGCGCTTCTCGGGCATCGTCGACCCGCGCTACCTGCGCCGCGACAAGAGCGGCTACGCCGGCAGCGTGATCGACTCGCGCTACGTCGCCAACGTGCGCGTGATCTCGCGCGGCCTGGGCGAGCAGGCCGAGGCCCAGGCCATGGGCTGGCTGGCGCGCGTGTTCAACAGCGTCACGCCGTTCTGAGCGCCATGGCCCGCAGGCCCTTGCCCGCCAGCCTGCCCGCCGCCCTGCTGTGCCTGGGCATGGCGCTGGGCCTTGCGCCCGTGGCACCGCTGCCGGCGCACGCACAGCAGCAGGCGCGCGACTTTCGCGATCCGCAGGCCGCGCCGTTCACGCTGTGGCCCAACATCGCGGTCATTGCCGCGGCCGACCTGGCCGACGACGCCCAGGACCGCCAGCTGTTCGCCGACCTGCACGCCGACAAGGCCGACGCGGAGCAGGCCATCGCCGCGCTGCAGGCACTCGACAGCCTGCAGGGCCACCACCAGGCACGCGCGGGCGCCGAGCTGGGCCGCAGCATCACCACGCAGCTGATGGCCGAGTACGACCGGCTGGCGCGCGCCAATCCCACGGGGCGGCGCAAGCTGCTGTTCGACTACGCCGGCATCACCCCCGCGCTGCTGCAGCGCCCGCTGGCCGTGGACGAGCAGCGGCTGCAGGAGATGCGCGCCCAGGCCGCACGCATCACGCTGGTGGGCTACGTCACCTACACGCGGCTCGATGGCACGCTGGTGCAGGCCACGCTGACGCTGGTCAAGACCAATGGCAGCTCACAAGGCTTCACGGTCACCGTGCCCGCGCAGGTGCTGGGCGAGCAGCTGGCGCGTGCGCTGTTCGACTACTTCGACGGCACGCGCTTTGCGCCGCTGGCCAACCCGCTGGGCGCGGCGCAGTGGCTGATGCCTGCCCCCGGCCACGCCGACACGCTGGTCTCGCGCGAGGCCGCGCAGCGCTTCTGCCAATCACAGGGCGCCGCCCTGCCCACGGCCGGCGAGCTGCAAGGCGCGCAGGCGCTGGGTTTTCACGCCGGCGGCTTGGCGCTGCGCGAAGGCGGCGTCTACCACGTGCAAAGCGGGCTGTACGACGCGGCAGCGGCACTGGCGGACGCAGACCGGCTCAAGCCCAATTTCCTCGCTGGCGTGCCCAACGCCGGCTACTACTGCATTCGCCACCCCGCGCCGCCCACGCGCGCCAGGGCGCGCAAATAGCCCCATCGGCAAAAAGCCCATGGCGCCAGCGCCATGGGCTTTCGTCCCTCTGCATGCGCGCCGGCCAGCGGCGCGGCCCACTCAGCGCGCCGGCTGCAGCCGGGCGGGGCGCAGGCGCAGGCCCTGCACCCACCACACCAGCAGCACCAGCACGATGGCCGGCAGGTAGAACCAGTGCACCGACGGCCGGTCGGTGCGCACCTGCACGTCCAGTACGTCCCAGCCCTGCTCGAAGCCGCCCTTGGCCGCGCGCGAGCCGAACTTGACCACGCCGATCTGCAGCTGGTCGCCCAGCGGCACCAGTTGCAGGCCGGCGTCGGCAATGCGCTTGCGCCCGTCCTCGCCCTGCTTGCCCGCCAGTTGCACTGCCACGGTCTTGCTGCGCTCGTCGCCCTCCAGATTGAAGCCCTGGATGCGCAGCACCAGCCGGCCGTCGGTCGGGCGATCGCGTGCCACGTCGAACACCTGGGCCGCCGGCGCGCTGCGGTATTCGGGCTCGATCCGGTTCATGAACAGGTCGGGGCGAAACAGCAGCACCACGGCCAGCAGCAGGACGAGCGACTCCCACCAGCGGCTCTTGACGCGAAACCAGTTCATCGTCACCGCGGCGAACAGCAGCATGGCGCAGACGCTGGCCACGATGACGCGAACCGCCTCGCCGCCATCCTCGATGTTGAGCATCAAGAGCTGCGGGTTGAAGATCCAGATGAAGGGCAGGATGAGCGTGCGCGAGGCGTAGATGATGCCCTGCATGCCGGTGGCAATCGAGCCAGCGCCCGAGATGGCCGACGCCGCGAAGGTCGCCAGCCCCACGGGTGGCGTGATGTCGGCCATGATCCCGTAATAAAACACGAACATGTGCACCGCGATCAACGGAATCACCATGCCCGACTGCGCGCCCAGCTCGACGACCACCGGCGCCATCAGCGTGGCCACCAGGATGTAGTTGGCCGTCGTCGGCACGCCCAGGCCGATGATCAGACAGGTGACGGCGACGAACAGCAGCATGACGATGACGTTGCCCTGGCTGATGAACTCGACGAACTCGGTCATGCGCAGGCCCAGGCCGGTGAGCGTGATGCCGCCGACGACGATGCCCGCCGTGGCCGTCGCAATGCCGATGCCGATCATGTTGCGCGCGCCGTTGTGAAAGCCCTCGACGACCGCGTCGCCGCCGGCGCGCCACGTACCCGCCTGCGGCCTGCCGCGAAACAGCGCGGTGAGCGGGTGCTGGGTGAGCATCAGCACCGCCAGCGAAGTGACCGCCCAGAAGGCCGACAGCGAGGGCGACATCTGCTCGACCATCAGGCACCACACCAGGATGCCGATCGGCATGATGAAGTGCAGGCCGGCGCGCACCGTCGGCCAGGTGTCGCGCAGGTGGCCGCCTTCGGACGCGCCCTCGATGCTGTCGGGCAGGTCGGGGCAGCGCGCCGACTGCTGGATCGCCACCAGGTACAGCAGCAGCACCGTGGCGCCCACCGCCCAGGGCGTGGCCGCGCCCAGCAGCGCCTTCATCGCGCCGATGGCGTAGTACAGCGCGCCGACGACGATGACGGTGCCCAGCACGCCGAACAGATTGCGCACGATGCGGTCGCGCCAGCCGCGGTGGCGGCGCTGGGCAATGGGCTGCATGCCCATGCGCAGCGCCTCCAGGTGCACGATGTAGAACAGGCCGATGTAGGACAGGATGGCCGGCAGAAAGGCGTGCTTGACAATGTCCGAATACGGCACGCCGACGTACTCGACCATCAGGAACGCCGCCGCGCCCATCACCGGCGGCATGATCTGGCCGTCTATCGACGACATGGTCTCGATCGCGCCGGCCTTGACCGGCCCATAACCCGCCTTCTTCATCAGCGGGATGGTGAAGATGCCGGTGGAGACCACGTTGGCCACCGACGAGCCCGAGATCATGCCGTTGAGCGCCGACGACGCCACCGCCACCTTGGCCGGCCCGCCGCGCAAGTGGCCCAGCGCGGCAAAGCTGACCTGCATCATGTAGTTGCCGCCGCCGCTTCGGTCCAGCAGCGCGCCGAACAGCACGAACACGAAGATGGTCGTGGCCGACACGCCAAGCGCAATGCCGTACACGCCCTCGGTGGTGAGCCACATGTGCGAGAGCATGCGGTTGAGCGATGCGCCCTTGTGCGAGATCACGTCGGGCAGCCACGGCCCGGCCATGCTGTAGGCGATGAACAGCAGCGCGAGCACCGACATCGGCCAGCCGACCGAGCGGCGCGTGGCCTCCAGCAGCAGCGCCAGGCCCAGGCAGGCAACCGCAATGTCCATCGCCGTGGGCGCGCCCGGGCGCGTCGCCAGCTGCGCGTAGAACAGCATGATGTAGGCTGCGGCAAACGCGCCGACGGCGGCCATCAGCCAGTCCTGAACCGGCACGTAGGCGCGCGGCGAGCGCGGCGTCGCCGGCCAGGCGGTGAACGCCAGGAACATCGCGAACGCCAGGTGGATGGCGCGCGCCTCGGTGTCGTTGAGGATGCCGAAACCCAGCGCGAACGGCAGCGGCGACGCGTACCAGTACTGGAACAGCGCCCAGCACAGCGCGACGCTGAAGATGATGTATTTGGTCAGGCCCTGGGGCTTGCGGCCACCGGTATCGGTGTCGGCCACCAGTTCCTGCAGGGCCTCGGGGGCCTTGTCCATTTCAGAGGCCATGGCGCTCTCCTGCGGTGCAACAAAAAAGGGGCGAAGCGGGCGGCTTCGCCCCTGCGGGCGGTTTGGGTTTCAATCCCCGGATTTACTGGATCCAGCCCTTTTCCTTGTAGTAGCGCGCAGCGCCGTCGTGCAGCGGAGCCGACAGGCCGTCCTTGACCATGCTCTCGGGCGTCAGGTGGGCCAGCGCCGGGTGCAGCTTCTTGAATTCGTCGAAATTGTCGAACACCGCCTTGGTCACCGCGTAGACCGTGTCCGCCGGTGTCTTGGCCGAGGCAACCACGGTGGCCAGCACGCCAAAGGTGTCGGTGGCCTTCGGGTTGTTCGGATACAGGCCGGCCGGGATGGTCACCTTGGCGTAATAGGGCTTTTCGGCCACCAGCTTGTCGACCGCGGGGCCGGTCATCGTCACCAGCTGCGCGCCGCAGGTCGTCGTCGGATCCTGGATGTTGGCGCTGGGGTGGCCCACGCCGTACAGAAAGCCATCGATCTTGCCGTCGCACAGCGCCGGGCCGTGCTCGTCGGCCTTGAGCTCGGAGGCCAGCGAGAAGTCCGACAGCTTCCAGCCCATCGCGGCCAGCAGTTCCTCGGCCGACGAGCGCGTGCCCGAGCCGGGGTTGCCGACGTTGAAGCGCTTGCCCTTGAAGTCCGTGAACTGGGTGATGCCCGCGTCCTTGCGCGCGAGCACGGTGATCGGCTCGGGGTGCACCGCAAACACGGCGCGCAGGTCGCCGATCGGGCCGTCCTTGAACTGACCCACGCCCTTGACCGCGTTGTACTGGACGTCCGACTGGGTGAAGCCCAGGTCGAGCTCGCCGGCCTTGATGGTGTTGACGTTGAAGACCGAGCCGCCGGTGGACTCCACCGAGCAGCGCAGGCCGTTGGTGGCGCGATCCTTGTTGACCAGGCGGCAGATGGCGCCGCCGGCGGCGTAGTACACGCCGGTCACGCCGCCGGTGCCGATCGTGACGAATTTGGTTTGCGCCAGCGCCGGCGCGCCGCCCAGCGCGGCGCAGGCCAGTGCCACGGGGGCGAGGATCTGGGTGGTGATTTTCAGGGCCGATTTGACGTGCATGCAGGTCTCCTTGTCGTTGGGTCAATGGGCGAAGAAAGAATTGAGTCTAGTGTCTTGCGCAGATGGTTTTTACAAAAACAGACGTTTGAACAGACGATTGGCTTGGGGCGGCACCGCAGGGCGGTGGTGTTGCGGCCGGGATTTCACCTCCCGGTCAGGGCGCAAGTGCCGCCTGCAATGCGTCCTGCAAGCGCCCGACGATGGTGTCCAGCTGGGCGTCGGTGGAAACAAAAGGTGGCGCCAGCAACACGTGGTCACCATAGCGGCCATCCACCGTGCCCCCCATGGGATAAACCAGCAAGCCGCGCGCGAACGCCTCGGCCTTGATGCGCGCATGCAGCTTGCGCTCGGGGTCGAACGGCGTCTTGCCCGCGCGCTCGCTCACCAGCTCCACGCCCCAGAACAGCCCGCGTCCGCGGATGTCGCCCACATGGGGGTGATCGCCCAGGGCCTGGCGCAGGCTGCCGCCCAGGTGCTCGCCCGCCACGCGCACGCGCGCCAGCAGCCCGTCGCGCTCGATCACGCGCTGCACCGCCAGCGCCGCCGCGCAGGCCACCGGATGGCCCAGATAGGTGTGGCCATGCTGGAAGAAGCCGCTGCCGGCCGACATGGCCTCGACGATCCTGCCCTGGGCCAGCACCGCACCAATCGGCTGGTAGCCGCCGCCCAGGCCCTTGGCAATCGTCATCAGGTCGGGCACGACGCCGTCCTGCTCGCAGGCGTGCAGCGTGCCGGTGCGGCCCATGCCGCACATCACTTCGTCGAGGATGAGCAGCACGCCATGGCGGTCGCACACCTCGCGCACCGCCTTGAAATAGCCCGGCACCGGCGTGAGCACGCCGGCCGTCGCGCCGCCCACGGTCTCGGCGACGAAGGCAATCACCTGGTCTGCGCCGATGCGCACGATGGCCTCGTCGAGCTCACGCGCCAGGCGCTGGCCGTATTGCTCGGGCGTCTCGTCGCCCCGCTGCTCGCGGTAGGGGTAGCAGGGCGCGACATGCTCCACGTCGATCAGCAGCGGCGCGAACTGCGCGCGCCGCCAGGCATTGCCGCCGACGGCGAGCGCCCCCAGCGTGTTGCCGTGGTAGCTCTGGCGCCGCGCAATGAAGCGGCTGCGCTGGGGTTGACCGATCTCGACGAAGTACTGGCGCGCCATCTTCAGCGCCGCCTCCACCGCCTCCGATCCGCCGCTGACGAAGTAGGCATGGCTCATGCCCGCCGGCGCGGTGCGCACCAGCTGATCGGCCAGCTCCTCTGCCACCTCGGTGGTGAAAAAGCTGGTGTGCGCGTAGGCCAGCCGGTCGATCTGCGCGTGCATCGCCGCCAGCACGTCGGGGTGGCCGTGGCCCAGGCAGGAGACGGCCGCACCGCCCGAGGCGTCGATGTAGTCGCGGCCCGCGGCGTCGCGCAGGTAAATGCCCCGCCCGCCGACGGCGCGCGGCGGCAGGCGATGCAGGTGGCGGTGGATGACGTGGGTTTCGCTCATGGCCTGTCTCTATCTACGGATGCGGGGCGCAGCGCCGCCGCACAACAACACAAGAGCGCCCAGTGTGGGCGCCGCGCCGCAGCCGGGCCAATGCTTTTTTGCCCGGCACCCATGCCCTGTATTTATGTTGCACGGCAGCATGGGCTAGGGCCTGTTAACGCTATTTTTGGCGGTGCGAACATACTCAGAACGGCGTCAATCGAGACGTGCGACGCAGCCCAGACCGGGTGTCTGGGCAAGGAGCGCAACGAAGAGTGGCACCGTTCTGAGTATGTTCCCTTCGGGTTGCGATCAAAAGGGCCATCGCCGGCGTTGCCAGCCTTGCCAAGGGTGGCTACCTTGGCTGCGGCTGGCGCCTTGGCGAGTGGCCCTTTTGATCACAACGCATCCGTCAAAAATAGCGTTAACAGGCCCTAATGCGCCGCCATGATTTTTGGTCATGGCCGTCCGTGCAAACGGCATGAGCGCGGGCGCGCCGGCGCGCCTACAGTCACGTCCATGCACACCACCGATTCATCTCCCCGGCAGGTCTGCGTGCTGGGCGCCGGCATCGTCGGCCTGGCCACGGCCTGGGAGCTGGCGCAGGCCGGCATGCAGGTCACGGTCGTCGACCGCGCCGCGCCCGGCCAGGGCACGAGCGGCGCCAACGGCGCGCAGCTGAGCTATGCCTATGTGCAGCCGCTGGCCGACCCGTCCATCTGGCTGCAGCTGCCCCACCTGTTGCTGGCCAAGGATTCGCCGCTGAGCCTGCGCCTGCGCCTGGACCCCTGGCAGTGGGCCTGGGGCCTGCGCTTTCTGGCGGCGTGCCGCGCCAGCGTGTCAGCGCGCACGACGGCCCGCCTGCTGCAGCTGGCGGCAGAGAGCCGTGCCGCATTCGACGCGTTTCGCGCCGCTGCCGCGGTCGACTGTGATTTTTCCGCCACCGGCAAGCTGGTGCTCTACACCAGCGAGGCGGCATTTGCCGCGGCGCGCCGCCAGCTGGCACTGCAGCAGGCCATGGGCACCCGGCAAAGCGCGGTGTCGGCGAGCGACTGCGTCGCCATCGAGCCGGCGCTGGCGCACTACGCGCCGCGCGTGGCCGGCGCCATCCACACGCCGGGCGAGTGCGCGGTGGACTGCCACGCGCTGTGCCTGGCGCTGGCCGAGCGGCTGCGCCAGCGTGGCGTGCAATTCGTCACCGGCCAGGCCGTCGAGCGGCTGCAGCTGCGCGGCGGCCGCATTGCCGGCGCGCAGCTGGCCGACGGCCGCGTGCTGCAGGCCGACGCCTTCGTGCTGGCGCTGGGCACGGGCACGCCGGCGCTGCTGCGCCCCCTGGGCCTGGGCGTGGCGTGGCAGGTGCCGGTCTACCCGCTCAAGGGCTACAGCATCACCGCGGCAACGCTCGCCCAGGGTGACGGCGCGCCGCGCGTAAGCGTGACCGACGCGGCGCGCAAGGTGGTGTTTGCCCGCCTGGGACAGCGCCTGCGCGTGGCCGGCATGGCCGAGCTGGCCGGCGAGGACTGGTCGATTGCACCCGCACGCATCACCGCGCTGCAGGCCACGGCGCGCGACGTGTTCCCGCAGGGCGGCGACTACGCGCAGGCCGACGCCTGGGCCGGGCTGCGCCCGGCCACGCCGCTGGGCGAACCGGTGATCGGACGCCTGTCCGGCGCGCCCGGCAATCTGTACCTGAACACCGGCCACGGCGCGCTGGGATTGACGCTGGCCTTTGGCAGCGCACAAAGGATGGCTCGGCTCATTGGCCAGCGCCGCCCAACGTCTGCTGCAGCGCCTGCTGCATGCAGCGCGTGAACGCCCGCATCGCCAGCGACGGTGCCCGCGCCCGTGCGCGCAGCGCGTGCACCTCGGTGTTCAGCGCCGGCGCCAACGCCAGCACGTCCACGCGCGAGCGATCGGCCGCCACGGCGGTGCAGCCCTCGACCAGCGCCACGCCCACGCCCTGCTGCGCCAGCGCCAGCGCGACGTGGTAGGTCTGCACCGAGACCACCTCGCTCAGCCCCGTCTGCTGCTCGCGCAGCGCCGCGTCCAGCGCGCGCCCCAGCGGGTCGCTGCGGTCGATGCCGATCACCGGCAGCTGCGCCAGCTGCGCCAGCGCCACCGCGCCTGCGCGCACCACGGCCGGCGCCAGCATGCCCTTGGGCGCGACGCAGACCACCGGTTGCTGCGCCAGCCGCTCGGCCACCAGCGCGGGGTTGGCGGCCAGGCTGAAGACATAGCCCAGGTCGGCCTCCTGCAGCACCAGCGCGGCAATGACCTGGGGCGAATGCAGCGTCTGGTGCTGCACCAGCACCTGCGGGTGGCGCTGGCGAAACAGCTGCACCGCGCGCGGAAACACGTCCAGCCCCAGGCCGGGGACGGTGAGCACGCGCAGCATGCCCTGGCCATGGCCCGCCTTCAGGCTGGCCGACAGGCGCTGCACGTCGCCCAACTGGGCAAACAGGCGCTCGACGTGCGGGAACAGCGCCTGCGCCTCGGGCGTGGGCTGCAGCCGCCCGCCATCGCGCAGAAACAGCGCAAAGCCCAGCTGCAGCTCGGCGTGCTGCAGCGTGCGGCTGACGGCCGGCTGCGTCACGCTGAGCATGCGCGCCGCACCGCTGACGCTGCCGGTGAGCATGATGGCGTGAAAAACTTCGATGTGGCGCAGTCGCATGGCCGCCGATTATGGGTGCCGCGCCCCCTACACTTGCTCCATGTTGCGCTGGCTGATCGTCGTCTTCGTCGCCTTGGTGGTCATCGAGGGGCTTGCACCCTGGCTGCGCCGCTGGGGACTGGGGCGGCTGCCCGGCGACCTGAACTTCCGGCTGTTCGGCCGCCAGTGGAGCATTCCGCTGGCCAGCACCGTGCTGCTGAGCCTGGCCGTCGGCCTGGCGATCAAATGGCTGTAGCCCTCTGCCTCCCCTGAAATCCCCATGTTCGAAGCCCACGCCCTGACCGCTACCGGCAAGCCCGCGCAATACCGCGAACTGCTGCAGCAGGCGCAGGCCATGCTGCACGGCGAGACCAGCCTGGTCGCCAACGCGGCCAATCTTTCCGCGCTGGTCTTTCACGCGCTGCCGGGCATCAACTGGTGCGGCTTCTACTTCTTTGACGGGCGCGAGCTCGTCGTCGACCCCTTCCAGGGCCGGCCCGCCTGCGTGCGCATCGCGCTGGGCCGGGGCGTGTGCGGCACGGCCGCCGCCACGCGCACGGTGCAGGTGGTGCAAGACGTCGATGCGTTCGACGGCCACATCGCCTGCGACAGCGCCTCGCGCTCGGAGATCGTCGTGCCGCTGGTGCGCGCCGACGGCACGCTGCTGGGCGTATGGGACGTCGACAGCCCGCAGCTGGCGTCCTTCGACCCCGAGGACGCCGCCGGCATGCAGGCGCTGTGCGACGCCTTCACGCGCAGCCTGGCGTAAACCAGCTACGCCACGCCACGCGCAGGCTGCGGCGTGCGCCTGCGCTCGGCGACAGTTGTTGTCAATCCTGCTGGCGATTTGCGGGCACAGTACACCCATCCTTCTGGCTGGAGACTGCCCATGCTTGTCCTGTTTGGCCCTTTGGTCATCGGCATGATGGCCGGGCTGCTCACCTGCGCGCTCAAGGCGCAGCACGATGCGCTGAGCCGCGCCATGGCCTGCCTGCTGGGCATTTGCGGCGCGTTCGCCGCCACTTTCTTCGGCCAGCTGTTTGGCTGGTACCAGCCCAGCGACGCCGCCAGCTGGGGCGCCGCGGCGCTTGGCGCCGCCGCTCTGCTGCTAATCTTCGCGCTGTCATGGCGCTCGCGCGCACCCTGAGCCACGCCGGCTCCGCGCGATTTTTGTCTTCCATCGCAACAGGACTGCATCCATGTTTTCTCTTCTTGGCACCCTCGTCGTCGGCCTCGTCGTCGGCCTGATTGCACGCGCACTCAAACCCGGCGACGACGCGCTGGGCTGGATCATGACCTGCGTGCTGGGCGTCGCCGGCTCGTTTGCCGCCACCTTTCTCGGCCAGGCCGTCGGCTGGTACCACGCCGGAGAGGCGGCCGGCTGGATCGGCTCCATCGTTGGTGCGGTGTTGCTGCTGTTCGTCGCCGGCTGGATCAAGCGCAAAAGCTGATCGCAGCGCGTATTGAACCTGAATCCGGCAGTTGGATGCGCCCGCCAATACCGTGATGGGCGTGCCAAGCAAGGCGCGAGGACGCAGCGCACTCTTGTGCGCAAGGATGAGCAACGCCGCATGGCGCGGCCAGCGCGGTGCTGGTGGGTGCATAGCACTGCCACCTGACAGGTAAACCCTATCGAAGCCAAAAAAGTCAAACCCCATAAGGTGCTATCGAACTTCACAAACGGCCAACTGCCGGATTCAGGTTTAACGCAACGACAAAAAAGCCTGGCGGGCCAAAACCCGCCAGGCTTTTTGCTGGGGCACGCGCCCCTTCAGCGCTGCGCCTTGACCTGATCGGCCGTAACCTGCTTGGCCTGGTTGCCCCAGGAGACGCGCTCGTGGTTGGCGATGTCGGCCACGTCGGCGTCGCTGAGCGCACCGCCGAACGGCGGCATCGGGCTGGGGTAGGTCACACCGTCGATCACCGCACCGCTCGATCCGTGCAGGATGGTGCGGATGTGCTGGGTCGGGTCGGCGGCGAGCACCGCCGGGTTCTTGACCAGCGGCGGGAAGGCGCCCGCCAGGCCCGCGCCATTGGCCTGGTGGCAGGCCGCGCAGGTGCTGGCGTACAGCTGGGCGCCGCGCTCGGGGTCGAACTTGTAGGGGCCCGCGGCCGCAGCGGGCGCTGGCGCAGGAGCCGCGGCTGCATGGCCCTCGATCTTGGAGATCTGCGGCTTGCCCAGTTCCTGGCCCGGCTCGCGGATGTCGAGCACGCCGGCCGCACCCTTGTCCAGGTGGGCGAAAGAGTGGTCGACGAAGACGTATTCGCCGGCGTCGGGGATCACCACGTCGAACACGATGCCCTCGCCCGGCCCGACGCTGTAGGTGGACACGCCACTGAGCGCATGCGCCGGATTGCCGTCCGGGTAGACCTTGTCGAAGATCGCGCCGATCACGTGGAAGGCGCTCCACAGGCTGGGGCCGGCGTTGACCATGTACAGGCGCACGCGCTCGTTGGGGCGCGCGGTCAGCGGGTGGTGCTGGTACTGGAAGGCAATGCCGTTGAACGCGACGATGTCGGGCTGGATGCGCTGCATCTTGCCAAAGTCCGGCCCCATCAGGGTGCCGGCGATCTGCTGCGTGTACCACTCGCTTTGCACCAGCACGTATTCCTTGTCGGCCTTGGGGCGCGGGTCGTCGACGGGGTCGACGATGATGGCGCCGTACATGCCGTTGGCCATGTGCAGCAGCACCGGAGGCGTGCCGCAGTGGTAGACGAAGGTGCCGGGCACCTTGGCCTCGAAGGTGAACTCGATCTGCTCGCCCGGCATGATGTCGGCAAAGCTGGTGTTGGGCGGCGTGAACGCCGAGTGGAAGTCGATCGAGTGGTGCATCGACGCCTTGTTGGCCAGCACTACCTTGACCATCTGGCCCTGCTTGACGTGCAGCGTCGGGCCGGGCACCGAACCGCCGAACGGCCAGGCCTGGTAGGTGACGCCGCTGGCAATCTCCACCGCCTCGTCGGTTACGTCGATGTGCAGCGTCACCTCCTTGCCGTCGGTCAGCGGCGGCAGCGTGGCGTCAAACGGCTTCTTGACCGGCTCCTTGCTCATCAGCTGCAGTGGCGAGACCGCTGCTGCGGCCGCCGCCGGCGTGGGCGCCTGCACGTTCAGGCTGCTGTGCAGCCCGGCGACGAGGAAGAACACCACGGCGGCCACGCCCAGCAGAATGCCGGTCTGCGCCCACCAGGACACGCGCGGCGCATCCGACAGCCGGCGCTCGCGCCAGGCCGAGATCCAGCTCCAGCCGGGCCACTTCTGCTCCAGGAAATAGTCGACGCTGTAGGGGCTGGTGCCGCTGCGGTGGTTGATCGCGATCAGCACCGCGAAGATCAGCACATAGGTCAGGCCCACGCCGGTGTTGGACGCGCCAATCGTGTACGGCCCGCCAAAGCCGCCCGCGGTGCTCCAGATCAAGAGGCTGTAGAGCGCGCCGATGACGTAGACCGTGCGCCGGGCAAAGCCGAACAGCAGCGCCAGCGCCAGCAGCGTCGTCGCCAGCCGCGTGAGCCACAGGAACACGCCGGCGTTGGGCTCGACCAGATCGATCCAGGTGTTGAACCACCAGGCCGACCAGGCGGGCTGGCCTTCGGCGGCGTTGCGCAGATAGCCCACGTAGTTGGCCGAGAAGCCGGGCATCCAGGTGAAGGCCGCGTTGACCATCCAGATGATGCCGAACGCCACGCGCAGCGAGGCGCTGGCCAGCGCCGGCCAGGCGTTGGCGTGGGTTTCGGAGTCGGTTTGCGTGGACATGTCGTTCCCTCGTTTTTTTGGACGCCAGCGGCGATGGATGCACCCGGACGATGCCGTGCGATCCGAGTCAACAATGGGCCGCCGCGGCGCACCCGCCGGCCCAAACCGGTTCGATGGTAGGCAGACCGGTGGCAAAAGGGCAACAAAGCCTGCAAGGCACTGCCGCGGCCGTGGCCTCTCGGGCAGCGGTTTACAAAACCGGCCTTTGCTGTCGGGGGTGGCTTGAAAAACCGCCTGCGCGCACGCAACTGCCATGCAGGACAGTCTCTACACGCACGCCATGACCACCACCGCCTTGCACATCGTCTGCCCCCATTGCCACACGACCAACCGCGTCCAGAGCGCCGACCTGCAGCGCGCGCCCGACTGCGGCAGCTGCCACCAGCCGCTGTTTGCCGGCGCGCCGCTGGCGCTCGACGGCGCCAGCTTCGACAAGCATGTCGGGCGCAGCCAGATTCCGGTGCTGGTCGACTTCTGGGCGCCCTGGTGCGGCCCCTGCCTGCAAATGGCGCCCGCCTTTGCCCAGGCCGCGCGCCAGCTGGAGCCGCGCCTGCGCCTGGCCAAGCTCGACACCGAGGCCCACCCGCAGATTGCGGGCCACTACGGCATCCGCAGCATTCCAACGATGATTCTGTTCAAGGACGGACGGGAAGCGGCGCGGGTGTCCGGCGCGATGAGCTCGGGCGACATTGCGCGCTGGGTGCAGTCGGTGCTGTGATCTACGGCGCTGCGGCGCGGTGCCGACCAGCGGTCAACGCACGCCCGCCAGCCACCGCTGCAGCGCCTGCTCGCGCTCGCGCGCAATCCACTCGCCCACCTGCGCACCGGCAGCGCCGGCCTCTGCGGCGCGCGCGGCCACCTCGGCCGTGGGCACCGCAAGCGCCACCTCCAATGCGCGCGCCAGGCGCTCGCGCTGCGGATAGGCGCTTTCCTCGAACCCCAGGCGCCCGCGCGCGTCGCACTCGCAGGCCAGCAGCACGCCGGCAAAGCGCGCGGGCTTGCGCAGCGCGTCGCAGCGCACCAGCAGGCGCAGCAGCGCCGCGGCGCCCAGCTCCCGGCTGCGGTGGATGTTGCCGTGCTCGCGTGCGACGACATCGGCCATCTCGCGGCAGTCGCCGGGCACGCGCAGGCGCTCGCACAGCCTGGCCAGCAGGCGCGCACCGCGCTGCTCGTGGCCGATGTGGCGCGGCAGCACGTCGGCCGGCGTCGCGCCCTTGCCCAGGTCGTGCACCAGGCAGGCAAAGCGCACCGGCAGCGGCGCATCCAGCTGCGCGGCCATCCGCAGCACCATCATGACGTGCACGCCGGTGTCGACCTCGGGGTGGTATTCGGCGCGCTGGGGCACGCCCCACAGGCGGTCGAGCTCGGGCAGCAGCACGGCCAGCGCGCCGCACTCGCGCAGCACCTCGAACATGCGCTGCGGCTGCGCCTGCATCAGCCCGCGCGCCAGCTCCTGCCAGACGCGCTCGGGCACCAGGTGATCCACTTCGCCGTCCTGCACCATGGCGCGCATCAGCTCCAGCGTTTCGGGCGCGATGCGAAAGTCGTGAAAGCGCGCCGCAAAGCGCGCCACGCGCAGGATGCGCACCGGGTCTTCGCGAAACGCGTCGGTCACGTGGCGCAGCACGCCGGCGCGCAGGTCGGCCAGGCCGCCGTAGGGGTCGATCACCTGCGCCTCGCCGGCAAAGCCCTCGGGCGCTGCCATGGC
This sequence comes from Comamonas faecalis, assembly GCF_039538025.1. Lineage (NCBI taxonomy): Bacteria > Pseudomonadati > Pseudomonadota > Betaproteobacteria > Burkholderiales > Comamonadaceae > Comamonas > Comamonas faecalis. The sequence continues at coordinate 142,841 of NZ_BAABBP010000004.1, read as the reverse complement.
GTTGATCGTCAGGTCGCGCCGCGCCAGATCCTGCTCCAGCGTCACGTCGGGCGCGCTGTGCACCGCAAAGCCGTGGTAGCCGCGTCCGCTCTTGCGCTCGGTGCGCGCCAGAGCGTATTCCTCGTGCGTGACCGGGTGCAGAAACACCGGAAAGTCGCGCCCCACGGGCGCAAAGCCGCGCGAGAGCATCTGCTCGGGCGTCGCACCGACGACGACCCAGTCGCGGTCGCTCACCGGCAGGCCCAGCAGCTGGTCGCGCACCGCGCCGCCGACGGTGTAGATCTGCGGCGCGGCGCCGTCCGGCCCCACGGCCGGCGCGTCAGTAGCCAAAGAACTCCTCGCTGCGCAGGTCGTCCTCGTCGATGCCTGCGGCTTCGGCGGCGTTGCGCATGGCTTCGACCATGGGCGTGGGGCCGGAGATGTAGACGATGGGGTCGTTCAGGCCGGCCACCGCCTTGCGGATGAAGTCGGCGTCGATCATTCCGCTGGTGCCGGTCCACGGCGGCGTGCTGCCGGCCGGGTCGGTCATCGTCGCAATCATGCGAAAGCGCGGGTTGCGCTTTTCCAACTGCTGCAGCTCTTCGAGAAACGCCGTGTCCTGCGTGCGGCGGTTGGAGTACAGCAGCAGCAGGTCCTGCGGCGTCTGCTGCTCGGCCGCGTTGCGCAGCATGCTCATGAACGGCGTGATGCCGATGCCGCCGGCAATCAGGACGCCGGCGCGCTCGGTCTTCTTGTGCAGGGTGAGCGAGCCGAACGGCCCGTCGATGGTCAGCGGCGCACCGATCGGCAGCACCTTGAGCGCGCGCTTGAAGTTGCTGTCGCGCATGCGTGTGGCAAAGACCAGCTCTTTCTCGGACGGCGCGGCGACGATGGAGAAGGCATGGCTCACGTCCTCCTGCGGCGTGGACGCGTCCAGTCCGGTCAGCCCGATCTCGAAGGCCTGGCCCGGCTTGTAGCTGAAGCCCTCGGGTTTTTCGATGTGGAATGCCATCGTGCCCTGCGCCACTTCGGTGCGTGACAACAGGTGGGTGGTGTAGATCGCCATGGTTGCTCCTCTGGTTTGCGTTTGCGAAGTGAACTGGGACGGGTTTCAGGCGTCGAGCGTGACGACCAGCTGCGGGTCGAACAGCGGGTTCTCGTTGACGCCCTCCTTGCAGTAGCCGCGCGGGTTGCACAGCACGCGCGTGCCGCCTACGCGGTAGTCGAAGCTGTCGTGCGTGTGGCCGTGTATCCACAGCTGCGCGCCGCTGGCGGCGACCAGCGCCTGCGCGTCGGAGACGAAGATGCCGTTGAGCGGCGAGCCGGCAAAGCGCGGGTGGATGCTGTGCGGCGTGGGCGCGTGGTGGGTGATGACGACGGTGGTGCCGTCGAACGGCTGGCGCAGCTGCTCGCCCAGCCAGCGCACGTTGGCGTCGAACAGCGCGGCGCTGTCGCTGGGCGTGAAGATGGGCGCGTCGTCCCCCGCACGGGTGCGCACGCGCTGGAAGTCGTAGGCGAACTGCTGCGCCTTGGCCATGGCGTCGTCGCGCACCTGGCCTTCGCCGGCGATGCGAAAGTCGCTCCACAGCGTGCTGCCGATGAAGCGCACGCCGCCGATCACCACGCTGTCGTTGTCCAGGATGCGCACCGCGCTGCCCGCGCTGCCCGCGCACAGTTCGCGCATCAGCGCGACGGTCTCGGGCAGGCTGGAGCCATAGAACTCGTGGTTGCCCGGCACGTACAGCACCGGCTTGCCAAAGCCCTGGACCCAGGCGCAGGCGGCGGCCGGGCGGGCAATGTCGCCGGCCAGGATGACCAGGTCGGCGTCGGTGGCAGGGTGCTCCATGCCGGCCACGCCCAGGTGCAGGTCCGACAGGATGTGCAGCTTCATGGTGCTCCTTGTGTTTTTATCGCCGCGTACGGCTCAGCGGCGCAGGCGATACGGCTCCTCGAAGGGCCGGAAGTCGTGCTCCAGCAGCGCGCCGGCAATCCAGTCGCGCACGCCCGGCAGGTCGGCCACACGCTGCACATAGGCGGCGCTCGCCTCGCTCAGGCCCTCGGGCTGGTAGGTGATCAGGCGCATGCACACCGGCGCGTAGAACGCATCGGCGACGGTGAAGTGGCCAAACAGCATCGGGCCGCCGTGGCGCGCCAGCAGCCCGTCCCACAGCTGCACCAGGCGCTGCAGGTCGGCCTGCACACCGGGGCGGTCGCGCAGCGCCAGCGCGCCCACCTCGGGCAGGCGGGCCTCGATGTTCATCGGAAACGCGCCGCGCAGCGCGGCAAAGCCGCTGTGCATCTCGGCGGCGGCGCTGCGCGCCTGGGCGCGCGCGGCGCGCTCCTGGGGCCATAGCCGCGCGTCGGGGCGGGTCTCGGCCAGGTATTCGGCAATCGCCAGCGTGTCCCAGACGGTGGTGTCGCCGTCGACCAGCACCGGCACCTTGCCGGTGGGCGAGACCTGGGCCAGTGCACGCTTGAAGTCGGAGCCGGGCGCGAAGCTGTCGAAGCGCACCGGGATTTCCTCGAAGTCAATGCCCGCCTGGCGCATCAGCACCCAGGGCCGCATCGACCAGGACGAATAGTTCTTGTTGCCGACATACAGCTTGAGCATCGCGCTTCTCCTCGTTTGGCCCCGCCCGCACCGCGCTCCATCCTCCGGTGCGGCGCCAGCGCTACACCGGCCAGACCACGCCGTTGTCGTTGAGGATGGCGTCCAGCGGCATGTCGTGCGCCTCGGGCTCGAACTCGTCCAGGTAGCCCGCGGTGTAGCCCAGCCCCACGGTCGTCGGGCGCGGCTGCAGCGCAGCCAGCGTGCGGTCGTAGAAGCCGCCACCATAGCCCAGGCGGTAGCCGCCGGGGCCATAGCCCACGCATGGCACGAACAGCAACGTGGGAATCAGGGCTTCGGTGTCCTTGGGCTTCGGTATCCCGTAGGCGTCCTCCTCCATCGGACAGCCCGGGTACCAGGCGTGGAAGGTGAGCGTCTTGTGCACCTTGTCGATCACCGGCAGGCCGATGCGCCGGCGCAGCGGCTCGTCGATCAGCTCGCCGTCCTCCTTCCAGCGGTGCAGCGCGGGCAATGGGTCGAACTCGCCCTTGATCGGCCAGTAGGCGCCGATCACCGTGTCCGGGCGGTCGACCAGCCAGATGCGCATCACGCGCTGCAGCAGGTCGGCGCGCTGTAGGCGGTCGGGCATGTCCAGGCGTTGCTGGATCAGGGCGCGGCGCAGGGCTGTTTTGTCCATCCGATAATCCTTCCAATGCAGTTCAAGAAGATTTTGACATCGCTTGCGGCCGCCGCCGTGCTGGCCGCCACGGCATTGGGCGTGCACGCCCAGACGCAGGCAGGCCAGGACGCGCCGGGCGACGCGGCCGTGCTGGAGATGCAACAGGCCTTTCGCAAAGGCGACCGCGCACGCCTGAGCGCATTGCTGCCCCAGGCGCAAAACCATCCACTGGCCGCATGGGCGGCGTACTGGGAGCTGCGCGCACGGCTCGACGACGCCAGCAGCGACGAAGTGCAGGCATTCCTGCAACGCTGGGCCGGCACCTACCAGGAGGATCGCCTGCGCAACGACTGGCTGCGCGTGCTGGGCAAGCAGCGCGACTGGGATCAGTTCTCCGCCGCGCTGCCCGGCTTTCGCATGCGCGACGACCGCGAGGTGCGCTGCTACGCGCTAGCGATCGACGAAGAGCACGGCCAGGGCGCACCGGACGCCGGCGCGCGCCTGCTGGCCGACTGGTACGCGCTTGGCAACGGCGACGACGGCTGCACCTACGCGGCAGGCGCGCTGTACTCGGCAGGGCGCATCAGCGCGCAGGACGTCTGGCGCAAGGCCAGGCTGGCGGCGCAGGCCGGGCAGCTGACGGCCGCCGGCAACGCGGTGCGCATCGTCTCGCCGCAGTCCAGCGCGGCGCTGCGCCAGGCGCTGGCAGGGCCCCTCAAATACCTGGCCGCAGGCCTCAAGCAGGGCAAGCAGGCCGCCGGCGCCAGCCAGGAGCTGGCAACGATTGCGCTGGTGCGCATGGCGCGCTCGGACAGCGAGCAGACCGCACGGCTGCTGCAGCAGACCTGGGGCGCGCGCCTCACCGCCGAGCAGCGCGGCTGGCTGTGGGCGCTGCTGGGCCAGCGCGCGGCCATGTCGCTGTCGGACGACGCGCTGACCTACTACGAGCGCGCCGGCAAGGCCGCCGACCTGCCCGAGGACATGCTCACCTGGAAGGTGCGCGCCGCGCTGCGCGCCGGCCGCTGGAGCCTGGTGGCCAGCACCATCGACGCCATGCCCGAGGCGCTGCAGCAGGACAGCACCTGGCAGTACTGGCGCGCCCGCGCCTACCTGGCCGACCATCCGGACGCCATCAAGCGCGAGCGCGCCCACCAGCTGTTCAAGCGCATTGCCGCGACCACCGGGTTCTACGAGCAACTGGCGCTCGAAGAAATTGGCGGCCAGGTCACCGCGCCGCCCCCGCCGCCGCCGCTGACCGAGGCCGAAAAAGCCGCCGCGCGTGCCAACCCGGGGCTCAACCGCGCGCTCTACGCCATCCACCTGGGCCTGCGCAGCGAGGGCGTGCGCGAGTGGCACTACACCGTCAAGCTGCACGACAACGGCGGCATGGACGAGCGCTCGCTGCTGGCCGCCGCCGACCTGGCCTGCCACTACGAAGTGTGGGACCGCTGCATCAACACCAGCGAGCACACGCGCGGCGCGATCGACATGGCGCAGCGCTTCCCGATGCCGCACCACGACCTGGTCGTCGAGCGCGCGCGCAGCATCGGCCTGGATCCGGCCTACGTCTACGGTCTGATTCGCCAGGAAAGCCGCTTCATCCTGGCCGCGCGCTCGGGCGTGGGCGCGTCGGGCCTGATGCAGGTCATGCCCGCCACCGCGCGCTGGACCGCGCGCAAGATCGGCCTGACCGACTTCCAGCCGGACCAGATCTACGAGCGCGACACCAACATCACCATCGGCACCGCCTACCTGAAGCTGGCGCTGGACGACTTCGGCGACTCGCTGCCGCTGGCCGCCGCGGCCTACAACGCCGGCCCCGGGCGCCCGCGCAACTGGCGCAACGGCCCGGTGCTGGACGCGGCCATCTGGGCCGAGAACGTACCGTTCACCGAGACGCGCAACTACGTCAAGAACGTGCTGGCCAACACGGTGAACTACGCCGCGCTGCTGACCGGCCGGCCCCAGTCGCTCAAGCAGCGCCTGGGCACCGTCGGCCCGCGCATCGCAGACACCCCCGACCCCAGCGCCGAACTGCCCTGACCAGGCACCCTTGACCCCCGTCGCGCGCGGCACACAGGCGTGCGCCGCGCGGCCGATATAGTGGGCGCTTGCTTTTCATACAGGCAGGCGCCCCATGAACCACCCCGCCCCCTCCTCTTTGGCGATGCGCTTTGGCAGCGGCCGCGCCGTCGCGCGCATGGAAGACGACGCGCTGCTGCAAGGGCGCGGGCGCTATGTGGACGACCTGGGCCAGGCCGGCGACGGCTGGGCCGTGTTCGTGCGCTCCCCGCACGCGCACGCGGCCATTGGCGGAGTCGACGCGGACGCAGCGCGCGCGATGGACGGCGTGCGCGGCGTCTTCAGCGGCGCCGACCTGCAGGCCGCCGGCGTGCCGCCGATGGCGGGCGGCGCGCCGTTCAAGCGCGCGGACGGCAGCGCCTGCGCCACGCCCGCGCGCCATGCGCTGGCCGTCGGCGCGGTGCGCTTCGTCGGCGAGGCGGTGGCGCTGGTCGTCGCCGACAGCCTGCAACAGGCGCACGATGCGGCCGAGGCGGTCTGGGTCGACTACGAGGAGCTGCCCGCCGTCGCGTCGCTCGACGCGGCGCTGGCCGCCAGCGCCCGCGTGGTGGACGACGCGCCCGACAACATTGCCTGCGAGGTGCGCCACGGCGACGCGGCCGCCGCGGGCGCGGCCTTTGCGCGCGCCGCGCACGTGGTGGAGCTGACGCTGGAGCACCAGCGCGTGCACGCGCTGACGCTTGAACCGCGCGCGGTGCGCGCCGCCTGGGACGCTGCCACCGAGCGCATGGACATGTGGGTGTCCACGCAAATGCCCACCGGCGTGCGCGCCGCGGCGGCCGCCGGCCTGGGTGTTGCGGCAGAAGCGGTGCGCGTGCGCGTGGGCGACGTCGGCGGCGGCTTTGGCATGAAAACCTCGCCCTACCCCGAGGACGTGGCCATTGCCTGGGCCGCGCGCGCCACCGGCGCGCCGGTGCGCTGGACGGCCGAGCGCGGCGAGGAATTTGCCAGCACCACGCACGGGCGCGACCTGCGCACGCAGGCCGCGCTGGCACTGGACGCGGACGGCCGCATCCTGGCGCTGCGCGTGCACTCGCACGCCAACGTCGGCGCATATGCCACCAGCTCGGGCGTGGCCATCCAGCTCCTGATCGGCCCCTGGGTGCAGACCAGCGTCTACGACATCCCGGTGATCGACTTCCACTTCCGCGCCGTGCTGACCCACCAGGCTCCCACCGGCGCCTACCGCGGCGCGGGCCGGCCCGAGGCCATCTTCAACATCGAGCGGCTGATGGACGAGGCGGCGCGCCAGACCGGCATCGACCGGCTACAGCTGCGCCGGCGCAACTTCATCCGCCCCGAGCAGATGCCCTACACCAACCCGATGGGCCAGACCTACGACACCGGGCGCTTCGCCCATGTGCTGGGCCAGGTGCTGCCGCTGGCCGACTGGGACGGTTTTGACGCGCGAGCGCAGCAGTCGCGCGCTCGCGGCCTGTGGCGCGGGCTGGGTATTGCAACGTTCCTGGAGTGGACCGGCGGCAACGCCTTCGAAGAGCGCGTCACGGTCGAAGTGCGCGCCGAGGGGCTGATCGAGGTCTACGCCGCGGTCAACCAGATGGGCCAGGGCATTGCCACGTCGCTGGCGCAGCTCGTCGTCGATGCGTTTGACGTGCCGCTGGAGCAGGTGCGCGTGGTGCTGGGCGACACCGACCGCGGCAACGGCTTTGGCAGCGCCGGCTCGCGCTCGCTGTTCACCGGCGGATCGGCCATGCACGTGGGCGCGCAGCAGACCGTGCAGGCGGCGCGCACGCTGGCCGCGCAGGCGCTGGAGGCGGCCGAGGCCGACATCCGCTACGAAGCCGGGCGCTTCACCGTCGCCGGCACCGACCTGGGCGTGGGCCTGTACGAGCTGGCGGCGCGCCAGGACGGCGCGCACATCTTCGTCGAGCACACCGAGCGCGTGGCCGGCCCCAGCTGGCCCAACGGCGCGCATGTCTGCGAGGTGGAGGTCGACCCCGCCACCGGCGCCGTGGCGCTGGCCGCCTACACCAGCGTCAACGACGTGGGCCGCGTGGTCAACCCAACCATCGTGCGCGGGCAGCTGGACGGCGGCGCGGTGCAGGGCATAGGCCAGGCGCTGATGGAGCGCATGGTCTACGACGGCGCCAGCGGCCAGCTGCTGACCGGCAGCCTGATGGACTACGCCGCGCCGCGCGCCTGCGACATTGGCGCGCACTTCAGCACGCACATGGACGAGACGACGCCCAGCACCAACAACCCGCTGGGCGTCAAGGGCGTGGGCGAGCTCGGCACGATCGGCGCCGCGCCCTGCGTGGTCAACGCGGTGGCCGACGCGCTGGCGCGCGCGGGCCACGCCGACCTGTGCGCCCAGCTGCAGATGCCGCTGACCCCTGCGCGGCTGTGGGAGCTGCTGCAGGGGAGCGAGCGGCCTGCCGCCTGATTCCATTGCTATATCGATCGAGTACGCGAAGGTGAAGCGCAGACAGTGCTGTAGCACGACAAGCGAAGCCGACAAAGTAATCGGTTGATATGGAAATGGAATAAGCACCTCCATCGCGGCGAGGGCGCCGCTCCCGCGGGGTGCTTGCGCTACGCCGCCCTTGGCGGGCGCTGGATCTGCACCTCGGCCAGCATGCGCAGCAGCGAGCGGTTGACGTGCTCGGCGCCCATCTCGTGGTCTTCGCACAGGCGGCGCACCAGCGCGGCGTCCCCGCCTTCGAGCGCCTTGGCCACTTCCAGGCAGGGCGCGTAGGCGCCGCTGCGCAGCACGACGGCGTTGTAGATGCGCTCGGACAGCGGCAGGCGCCGCATGATGGTGCCGATCGGCTCGTGCAGCAGTTCGTCCAGGCGCGAGAACAGCCCCGACAGATAGACCTCGCGGCGCAGGTCGTGGCTCACGCCGGCGTCCATCAGCCGCTCGGCCAGGCGCGCACGCAGCACAGTGGTGTCGCGGACCGGGCGCATGTCTGGCTCGGTCGACGCGTGCGGCAGCAGCTCGCCGAGCCACTGCGCAAGCGCCCCATAGCCCATCATGACCAGGCCGCGGCGGGGCGTGTCGACGCCGGTGCGCAGGCCCAGCGACGCCGAGTTGGTGAAGGTCATGAAGCGGTAGGCCAGCAGCGCGTCCTCGCCCATCACGCTCTCCAGCGCCTCGATGCCCTGGTCTTCGTCGATGGCCTTGAGCAGCTTGAGCACCGTCTCGTGCGAGGGCTGCAGCGGCTGGTAGCGCAGGCTGTGCAGCACGTCCTCGACCGGCCAGCCGGCCACGGCCATCGCGCCCACGTCGTCCAGGCAGTGCGACAGCAGCGCGCGGCTGGCCACGCCGTCATAGACCTGCCCGGCGATCAGCGGCGACGCGGGCGGCGGCTGGGCGCCGGAGCGGCCGCGCTGCGCGGCGACCTGCAGCGCCTGCATCGCGTCGCGGCTGGACAGCTGCAGCACGCTCATGCCGAACAGCCGCGCGACGGCCGGCTCGGGCAGCGCGTCGAGCAGGCCGCGCCAGACCAGGCGCAGGCCGCGGCGGTGCGCAGCCTGGGCGCGCGCCAGCAGCGCCGCGTCAGCCAGCCACGCGCCATCCACTTCGATCGACGGCGAGCCCGCCGGCGCGTGCTCAAGCAGGTCGGCCAGCAGCGCAGGTGTTGCGGGCGTGAGCAGCAGCGGCGGCGAGCTGGCCGACCACATCTCGCGGATGGTGCGCAGCAGGTGCGGCGCGTCCACGTGCGTCTGGCCGTCGCCGTCGACCAGCAGCTGCACGCCCGCGAGCTTGCGCGCGGGATTCCACAGGAGGCGGTAGCCCAGCGTCAGGCTGCCAAGAACGGATTGCACCATGGGGCCAGGATCGATACGCGAATAAGAATGCCGGCCATTGTCGGGCCTGCGCGCAGGCCCGCGGCAAAAACCAGTCAGTTGATGAAGTTGAACAAGGACAGGCGCTGCACCTGGGCGTAGGACTGCAGCGCCGCCTGGTAGCCGACGTTGGCATTCTGGAAGTCGGAGATGCCCTGCACCATGTCCAGGTCCTCGGCGCGCGAGCGGTCGGCTTCGAGCTGGATGGCGCGCTTGCCCTGGTCGTCGCCCACGCGGTCGGCGCGGTTGAGCAGCTCGCCGGCAAAGCCGCGCATGTTGTGCAGGCGCTCCAGCCCCTTGTCGATGTTGGCCAGCGCCTGGCCCACGACCTGGTTGGCGGCGGCGCTGTCGGCGGCGCCGGCAATGCCGGCGATGGCCGCGTCCAGCGTGCTCATCAGGCTGGGGCTGGCGGCAATCTGGACGGTGTCGCCATCCGCCGGCGACGGCGCGGTGCTGCCGTCGGCGTTCTTGCCCGGCTTGGCCTCGATGTTCAGGCTGAAGACGGCGCCGCCCGGGTCCGGGTCGGTGAAGCTGACCGCGATGTTGCTCAACTCGTCCGGCTTGAGGCCGGTGACGGTCTGCGTGCCGCCCATGGGGGTTCCGTCGCTGCGCGTGACCTGGTAGTCGATGTCGTAGCTGCCGTCGGCGTGCACCGTGGGCGTGCCAAAGCTGACCGAATAGCCAAAGGCGTTGCCGTTGGCATCGAGCGCGATCTGCGACTTGTTGGCCACGTCGATGGTGCCGGTCGACAGATGGCGCCCGGCCAGCGGCGTGGCGGCGGCGTTGCCCAGCGTCGCGGCGTAGACGCCGTCGCGGCGCGGGTCGAACATCAGCGCGGCGTGGCCGTCGAGCGTCGTCGTGATCGTGTTGCCCTGGCTCGCGCCCTGGCCCGGCAGGCCGTCGAACTGGTAGTCGGCGCCGCCAGCCAGCAGCGGGCCGGCAAAGGCCTGCAGCGCGCTGCCCAGCGCGCCCAGCAGCGGCGCGCCATTGGTGTCCTTGCGGTTGATGACCTCGGTGAACTGCTCGCGCAGGCTTTGCAGCTGGTTGGCATAGGTCTTGCGGTCCTCGGCCTTGAGCGAGCCGTTGCCCGCCGCGACGACGAGCTGGCGCATCTCCTGGATCACGCCGATGGCGTCGCCCAGCGCCGACTCTCCCAGCGCGATGGAGTCGCGCTGCACCTCCAGCTGGCGCTGCTCGGTCTGGATGCGGCTGATGCGCGTGAGCGCGCGCTCGGCCTGCGCCGCGGCCACCGGGTCGTCGCTGGGGCGCACCACGCGCTTGCCGCTGGTCAGGTTCTCCTGCAGGTCGACCAGCTGCTTTTGCCGCGCGGCCAGGTTGCGCAGCGTGCTGTCGTACATGTTGGCGGTGCTCACGCGGTAGAAGTTGGTCATGCGGTGCTCTCTTTTCCGGCCGGCCTGGCGCGCGTTCAGCGCGAGACGGTCTGCAGCAGGTTGTCGAAAATCGTCTGCGCGATCTGCAGCATCTTGGCCGACGCCTGGTAGGCCTGCTGGTACTGGATCAGCTTGGCCGCCTCCTCGTCCAGGTTGACGCCCGAGACCGCGCTGCGGCTGGCCTCCAGGTTGGCGGCAATCGCGTCCGACAGCCTGGCCGCGTACTGCGCGCTCTGCGCGCGCGTGCCCACCTGGGCCATCAGGCCGGCGTAGCCGTCCGACAGCGTCGAGCCGTCGAACATCTGCGCGTCGCGCAGGTTCATCAGCGCGCTGGCGTTGCCGGCGTCGCGCGTGTACCAGTCGCCGTACTGCGGGTCGAGCGCATTGCCCACGGTCACCGTGTCGCCCGTCCTGGGCGTGCCTTGCAGCGTGATCTGCCAGCCCTGGTAGGCAATGGGCTGGCCGGCGGTGAAAGGCTGGGCCGCGGCCACCGTGGTCGGCGGGTTGGTGCCGTGGCTGAGGATGTCGTAGGTGGTGGGCGGGCCTTCGTCAAAGCGCAGCTCGATGCCGCCGGCCGTCGGCGGCGTGGCCGTCGCGTCGGCCACTGGCGGGCGCAGCGCGGGGTCGGCGCTGGTGCTGGCGAGCTGCACCAGCTGCAGCGTGCCGCCGTTGGCCGTGCCCATTTGCGCGTTGACCGGGTTGGCCGCGGCCAGGTCGCGCGGCGAGTGCACCAGCGCCTGGAGGTTGCCGGCCACGCCGTCGAAGGGCTTGAACAGCACGCGCTCGCCGGCCAGCGGCGGGTGGGCGGCGTCGAAGTCGAAGGTCAGCCCGTCGATCTGCTGGCCGCGCAGGTCGTCCAGATCGCTGAAGCCAAAGGTCTTGTTGTCCGACAGGCGCACCACCATGCCCCCCGGCGGGCTGTCGGAGAAGCGCACCTCGTAGTCGGACGCGGCCAGCTGCGTCGGGTCGAAATTGGCGCTGCCAAAGTCGATGCGTCCCTGCGACGCGCCCTTGGTCAAGCCGTCCACCTGCGCGGGCAGCGAAAACAGCGGCTTGCCCGGCTCGCCGTCCAGCGTCAGTCCCATGCTCTGCTGCGCGTTCAGCGACGCGCCAATGGCCAGCGCCAGGCGCCCGAGCAGGTTGCGCCCCTCGACCAGGTCCTCGTTGGCAAAGCGCAGCAGCCCCGACAGCTCTCCGCCGCCGAGCGTGCCAGCGCCCAGCTCCACCGGCTGCGCGCCCGCGCGCTGGAAGAACACGCCCATCTGCTGGCTGCCGGGGAACAGCTGCGACTCGCCCACCGCCAGCTGCGCCGCGGTGTTGCCCAGCACCAGCGCCTGGCTGCCGCCGACGAACACGCCCAGCGTGCCGTCGTCGGCCGGGATCTGCGTGGTCTGCACGTATTGGTTGAGCTCGCGGATGAACTGGTCGCGCTGGTCGAGCAGGTCGTTGGGCGGCTGGCCGTTGCCCTTGGCGCGGGCGATTTGCTCGTTGACCTGGGCAATGCTTTGCGCCAGCGCGTTGACGCGGTCGACGTCGCTCTTGAGCTGCTCGGTCACCGAGTAGGCGATCTCCTGCAGCTGCTCGCTAGACGAGCGCATGCGCGCGGCCATCTCGTCCATGCGCGTGAGCACCACGGTGCGCGCGGTCTGGTCGGTGGGCGCGGAGACCACGTCGCCCAGCGCGTTGAGCATGTCGGTGATTGCCGCGCCCAGGCCGGCGGTGCCGCCCGAGAACACGTTCTGCATCTGATCCAGGCGCTCGGAGCGCACCGCGTCGCCCGCCTGCACCGCCGCCGCCGCAGCCGCCTGGCGCGTCAGCAGTTCGTTGTGGTTGCGCAGGATGGTGGCCACCTGCACGCCCTTGCCGATGTAGCCGCCGCCGGTGAACTGGCCCTGCACGGTCTGCATCACCGTGCTCTGGCGCGAGTAGCCGGGCGTGCTGACGTTGGCGATGTTGTGCCCGGCCGTCTGCAGGGCCACCTGGTTGGCCAGCAGGGCACGGGAGCCGACGTTCAAAAGACTCATGGTGGTCGTGCCTCGTCAAGCCTGGCTGCCGCCCAGCTGGGCCAGCGCCTGCGCCTGCCCCTGCGCCTGGTGCGGCACGGTCAGCGTGCTGCGGATGGCGCGGCCAAGCTTGGCCGCGTACTGCGGGTCGGTGGCGTAGCCGGCCTTTTGCAGCTCGGCCGCGTAGGCCGTGGCGGAATGGGTGTTCTCCATGGCGCGGGCGTAGCGTGGGTTTTCGGAAATCAAGCGTGCGTAGTCGCGGAACGACTCCTCGAACGAGTCATAGGCGCGGAACTTGGCGACCACCTTGCGCGGCTGGCCGTCGACGTATTCGGTGGTGGTGACCTGGGCGACCTTGCCGCTCCAGCCGCCGCCGGCCTTGATGCCGAACAGGTTGAAGGAGTTGCCACCGTCGGCGGTGCGAATCTGGCTCTTGCCCCAGCCGGTCTCGTGCCCCGCCTGGCCGAGCATGAAGCTCGCTGGAATGCCGCTGGCGCGCGCCACGCGCTCGGCCGCGCCGCGGTGGTGCTGCACGAAGTCGTCGCGCCCCTTGGGGGCGCTGGCATGCGGGTCGCCACGCGGGATGGGCGCGGCGCGCAGCGCGCCCAGGCGCAGCGTCGAGCCGTCGACCAGGCCGGTGGCGCCGGCCGCGCCCAGCTGCTGCGCCAGCTGGCGCTGGATGGCGTCGGCCAGGCCGCCGGGCAGGCCGGCCATCTGCACCGACATCTGCTGGTCGAACATGTCGTTGGCCAGGTTGCCCTCGGCGCCGTCGAACATGCCGGACTTGACCGTGGCGTCGCGCATGCTCTTGATCAGCTCGCGCATGAAGAGGGATTCGAGCTGCAGCGCCGCCTCGCGCGTGGCTTTTTGCGCCGCCTCGCCGTTGCCGTGCACTGCCTGCGTCTTCAGCGCGTTCAGCGACCGCCCGTCGACGGCCAGCGCGCGCTGGGCCGTGGCCACGGCGTTGTCTGCAAGCGAGGTCAGCGCGCTCATCTCAGATCACCTCCAGCTCGGCGTTGAGCGCGCCTGCCGCCTTGATCGCCTGCAGTATGGCCAGCAGGTCCTGGGGCGTGGCGCCCAGCGCGTTGAGCGCGCGCACCACGTCGGCCAGCTGCGGCGCGGCCGGCATCTGCAGCACCTGGCCGCCCTGCTGCTGGATGGTGATGTCGCTTTTCTGCGCGACCACGGTCTCGCCGCGCGACAGCGGGTTGGGCTGGCTGATGACCGGCGTGCTGCTGATCGTGATCGCCAGGTTGCCGTGCGCGATCGCGCAGGGGCCCAGCGTCACCGCCTGGTTGAGCACGATGGAGCCGGTGCGCGCATTGATGACCACCTTGGCCGCGGGCGTGGACTCGGGCAGCTGCAACTCTTCGAGCTCGGCGACGAAGCCCACGCGCGCGCCAGGGGCCGAAGGAGCGCGCACCTGCACCGTGCGTGCGTCCAGCGCCGTGGCCGTGCCCGGGCCGCTGCGCGCGTTGATCGCCTGCGCCACCTTGCGCGCGGTCTGGAAGTCCGAGGCGTTGAGCCCCAGCGTGATCGTGTCGCCGTCCAGGAACGGCGTGGGCACGCCGCGCTCGACCTGCGCGCCCTCGGGAATGCGCCCGGCGCTCAGGTGGTTGATCTGCACCCGCGAGCCGCCGGCTGCCGCGCCCGCGCCACCGACGACCAGGTTGCCCTGCGCCAGCGCGTAGATCTCGCCGTCGGCGCCGCGCAGCGGCGTGGTGATCAGCGTGCCGCCCTTGAGCGACTTGGCGTTGCCGATCGACGAGACCGACACGTCGATGTGCTGGCCCGGCTGGGCAAACGCCGGCAGCTGGGCGGTGACGACGACGGTGGCCACGTTCTTGAGCTGCGGCGCGCTGGTGCCCGGCGGCAGCGAAATGCCCATTTGCAGCAGGTAGTTGCTCATGGCCTGCGCGGTGAACGGCATCTGCGTGGACTGGTCGCCCGTGCCGTCCAGCCCGACGACCAGGCCGTAGCCCGACAGCTGGTTGCTGCGCACGCCCTGCACCGCCGCGATCTCCTTGATGCGCAGCGCCTGCGCGGGCAGCGCCAGCGCGGCCAGCAGCAGGCACAGCAGACAGCGGAGTACGGGCAGGGTTTTCATGGCAACCATTGTCGCCAGCAGCATGGCCCGCCAATGCCCGGATAAGTGCCGCCTAAAAGCGGCTATTGGCGGCTTTGCCAGCGGTTCATCTCCTTTCCCCTTTGGGGCAAGGGAAATTACAGCCGGTGCATGCGGTCGCCCACGGCAAAGCCGCGCGGCTGCCAGACGTCGCCGGCGGCGCCCAGCGCCAGCACCTTGAACAGCTCGCCCATCTCGTGCTCCAGCACCAGCTTGGACGCGCGCGCGCGCTCGGCCGGCGCCAGCGCCTGCATCAGCTCGGTGATGCCGCAGTTGAGCAGAAACCGGCCCTGGCCGGTATAGCCCAGCACCTCCAGGCCGGCGTCCTGCGCGGCCAGCGCGATGCCGGTGAAGTTGACGTGGGCGGTGATGTCCTTGGCGCCCACGCCGGCCAGCGGGTCGGTATCCACCCGGTGCGCCTGGTGGCACACCAGCGTGCCGCCGTCGCGCTGCGGGTGGTAGTACTCGTCCTCTCCAAAACCATAGTCGATCAAGAACGCCGCGCCGCGGCGCAGGTGCGCGGCCAGCGTGCGCACAAAGCCTTCGGCCTGGGCGTGGATCTCGGTCAGGTAGTCGTGGCCGCCGGCCACCTCGACCGGCGGGCGCAGGTCGGTCGGCCGGTCGCTCCAGGCAAAGCCCGCGCCATCCGCCACCACGCCGCGCTCATGCCACGCGCCATCCACGCGGTGCAGCAGCTGCACCGGCATTGCGTCCAGCACCTCGTTGCCGACGACCACGCCCTCGATCACCTCGGGCAGGCGGTCGGCCCACTGCACGCGATCGCCCCAGGCGGCCAGGCGCTCGCGCTGGCGCGCGCGCAGGCTGCCCGACAGGTCGACGATGGTGTAGCGTCGCACCCGATCGCCCAGCGCGGTGAGCAGCTGCTCGGCCAGCGCGCCGCTGCCGGCGCCGAATTCCCAGACCTCGTCCGTAGCAGTGTGCGCCAGCGCCTCGCCCACCTGCACCGCCAGCGCCTGGCCGAAGGCGCACGAGAGCTCGGGCGCGGTGACGAAATCGCTGCCGCTTGCCGGCATGGCGCCGAACTTGCGGCTGTCGTTGGCGTAATAGCCCAGGCCGGGCGTATACAGCGCCAGCTGCATGAAGCGGCCAAAGCCCATCCAGCCGCCGGCGGCGGCGATCTGCGCATGGATGTGCGCGCTGAGAGGAGAAGTCACGGTGGTCATAATCGCCCGTTTGCGTCGAGCCCTGGTCTTTCAAGCCCTGATCTTATGAGCGAATCCCCCTCTCCCGGCTGGGTGCTGGTCACCGGCGCGGCCCACCGCCTGGGCCGCGAGATTGCGCTGGCCTTTGCCCGCGCCGGCTGGAGCGTGCTGTGCCACTACCGCCACTCGCAGGCCAAGGCGCTGCAGACGCAGCAGCTGGTGCGCGCGGCCGGCGGCATTTGCGAGCTGGTGTCCATCGACCTGGCGCGCCCGGACGCCGCCGCGCAGCTGCTGGCGCTGTGCACCGAGGTGGTCGGCCAGGCGCCGCGCTGCATCGTCAACAACGCGTCGATCTTCGAGGCCGACGACGCGGCCAGCGCCAGCGCGCCGGTGCTGGCGCAGCACCTGCAGACCAACACCGTCACGCCGCTGCTGCTGGCCAACGCGCTGGCCGGCTGGGTGCAGGCCAACGACGCCGGCGCGCCGCACGGCCACTACAGCGTGGTGCACGTGCTCGACCAGAAGGTGCACAACCTCAACCCCGACTATTTCTCGTACACCGTGAGCAAGCTGGCGCTGGCCGCCAGCGTCGCGCTGCAGGCGCAGGCGCTGGCGCCCCTGGTGCGCGTGTGCGGCCTGTCGCCCGGGCTGATGTTTCTGAGCGGCCCGCAGACGCAGGACAACTTCGACCGTGCCAGCCGCGTCAACCTGCTGCGCGAGCCGATCAAGCCGGCCGACGTGGCCGCCTGCGCGCTGTTCATCGCCGGCAACACCAGCCTCAACGGCTGCACGCTGCAGACCGACAACGGCCAGCACCTGGTGCCGCTGGCGCGCGACGTGATGTTCGCCATCGACGAAAATCCGGCCTCATGAATTCCATCCTGCTTGCGTTCGGCGCGCTGGACGCACGCCTTGCCACGCACTGCCGCGCGCTGAGCCTGCGCCGGCACGAACTGCCGGTGCGCATCGGCGTGCACGACTTCGAGCGCGGCGCGCCCCAGCGCCTGTGGTTCGACGTCGACCTGTGCGTGCGCCTGGAGCGCGCGCCGGCCGGGCGCGACGACATCGCCGACACGCTGGACTACGACTTCATCCGCGCCGTGATTGCGCACGCCGTGGGCGACGCCCACCACGAGCTGCAGGAGACGCTGTGCGACGCAGTGGCCCAGGCGCTGCTGGCCACGCCCGGCGTTGCCGCGCTGCGCGTGGCCACGCGCAAGCCCGACGTCTACCCCGACAGCGCCTCGGTGGGCGTGGAGCGCATCTGCATCAACCCCTGGCCCGCTGCCGCCCGCAACACCGACAAGCGCTGAAAGAGCGCACGACACCATGACCACCCACGCCACTTCCGGCACCGGCCAGCAGGTGCTGGCACTGACCGGCCTGCGCTTTGACGCCAACCTTGGCATCCTCAAGCACGAGAAGGAAGCGCCCCAGCCCATCCGGGTCGACGCCGAGCTGCACCTGGGCGAGCAGCCGCTGTCCCCGCGCGACGACGACATCCTGCACGTACTCGACTACCGCAAGGTGCGCCAGATCATCATCGACGAGTGCACGGCCGAGCACGTCAACCTGCTGGAGAGCCTGATCGGCAAGCTGGCCCAGCGCCTGCTGCAGCTGCCGGGCGTGATCGGCGCGCGGGTGAAGATCACCAAGCTGGAGATCTTCGACGACTGCGAGGTGGCGATCCGCGTCGAGACCGGGCAGTGGTAGCGGTCACTCCTGCGGCGGCTGCGCGTCCAGCCAATCCTGCAGCGCCTCGGCCGGCAGCGGCCTGCTGAACAGATAGCCCTGGTAGAAGCGGCAGCCCCACTGCGCCAGCAGCGCGCGGTGCTGCTCGGTCTCCACGCCCTCGGCGATCACCTCCAGCCCCAGGCTGTGGCCCAGGGCGATCACGGTCTGCGCGATCGCCGCGTCGTTGTGGTCTTCCAGGATGTCGCGTACGAAACCCTGATCGATCTTGAGCTGCGCCAGCGGCAGGCGCTTCAAGTAGGCCAGCGACGAGAAGCCGGTGCCGAAGTCGTCCAGCGAGAACTGCACGCCCAGCGCCTGCAGCTCGCGCATGCGCGCGATCACCGCCTCGATCTGCTGCAGCATCAGGCTCTCGGTCAGCTCCAGCTTGAGCCGGTGCGCTGGCGCGCCGGTCTCGACCAGCGCCTCGCGCACCTGCTGCACGAAGTCCTCCTGCTGGAACTGCCCGGCGCTGACGTTGACGGCCATCGTCAGGTGGCGGCGCGCGCCGTGCCGCGCCCAGGCAGCGAGCTGGCGGCAGGCGGTGTGCAGAATCCAGCGCCCCAGCGGCAGGATCAGCCCGGTCTTCTCGGCCAGCGGGATGAACTCCATCGGCGAGACCATGCCGTGGCCCTCCAGGCGCCAGCGGATCAGCGCCTCGACGCCGACGACGGTGCCGTCCAGCGCCAGCTGCGGCTGGTAGTGCAGCGCGAAGTCCTGGCGCTGCAGCGCCTCGCGCAGGTCGCGCTGCAGGCGCGCGCGGCTGCTGACCTCTTCGAGCATCTGCGGCTCGAAGAACAGAATGGTCGACGGCCCGGCCTCCTTGGCCTGGTTGAGCGCCAGGTCGGCGCGGCGCAGCAGCTCCAGCGGCTCGTCCTGGCCATCGCCGAAGACGACGATGCCGACGCTGACGCTGCAGTGCTGCTGCAGGCCCGCCAGGTCGATTGGCGGCGCCAGCGCGGCCAGCAGGCGCTCGGCCAACCGCTCGGCCTCGTGCGCGGCCTCGCCCTGCGTGTCGGGCAGACCTTCGAGCAGCACCATGAACTCGTCGCCACCCAGGCGAAAGCCGGTGCCCGCCTCGGTCAGCGCATCGCGCAGCCGCTCGGCCACGCTGCGCAGCAGCCGGTCGCCCTGGGCATGGCCCAGCGTGTCGTTGACCGCGCGAAACTCGTGCAAGTCCAGGTACAGCAGCGCGCCCAGGCGCTGCTGCGTCTGGCACAGCGCCAGCGCCATCTCCAGGCACTGCATGAACTGGCTGCGGTTGGGCAGGCCGGTCAGGCTGTCGACAAAGGTCAGCTGCTGGATTTGCGCGTGCGCCCGGCGGTAGTCGGTCACGTCGTGCGTCACCCATAGAAAGCAGGGTTCGCCGCCCACGTCCAGCAGGCTGGCCGACATCAGCACCGTGAGCGCCCGGCCGTCGCGGTGGTACAGCGTCTGCTCGCTGTTGCGGCAGCCTCCGTCGCGCAGCACCTGAGCAACCAGCGCGGTGCGCGCCTTTTCGTCGCGCCAGATGCCCAGATCCAGCCCCGAGCGGCCCAGCACCTGCTCGCGCGGCCAGCCAAACAGCTGCTCGTAGCCGTCGTTGACGTCCAGGTGGCTGCCGTCCGACACGCGCGTGATGTCCAGCGCGTCCGGGCTGGTGCGAAACGCCGAGCGGTAGCGCGCCTCGCTCTCCTGGCGCTCGCGCTGGCGCAGCTGCAGCTCTTGCAGCAAGCGGTTGAAGCCCTGCACCAGCTGGCCGATCTCGTCGCTGCGCACCTGCGGCAGCGGTGCCAGCGCACGCTCGCCGCGCGCCATCGCGGCCAGGCGCCGGGCCATGTCTTCGAGCGGGCGCAGTTCGCGGCGCAGCATCCACCACAGGCCGGCCGCGGTCAGCAGCGTGAGCGCCAGCGCGGCCAGCGCAATGGCGTTGCGCAGCGCATTGAGCGGCGCGAACACCTGCACCGCCTGCTGCGCCACCGCCACCAGCCAGCGTGCACCGCCAAGCTGGCGCACCGCCACCAGCAGGGTGCCGTCCACGGGGTCGTGGTACACCGCATTGCCCTCGCCGCCATCGATGAAGCGGTCGATCACCGCGTCGCGCCCCTCGGGTTCGAGTGACTGCATCAACTGGCCGGGCACGCTGGACGCAATGATGGTGCGCGTGCCGCGGTCGACGACGTAGTAGTCGCTGGCGCTCTCGGAGCCGGGCGTGACGATCGGGCCGAGCAGGCCCGACTCGCGCAGCTTCACCAGGCCGACGACGGCGCGCGGCACCCCATTGCCTGCCACGGGCATGGGAACGGCCATGGACAACACTGCATGGTCGGCGCTGGTGTGCTGCGCCGGGGTGCCCAGGGCCACGTGCCCTGCCAGCGCCTGCTGCACGAACGGAGCCTGGGTCTCGACACCGGGCTGGGCCCACAGCCGCAGCGGAAACGACGCCTGCATCGCGCCCGCGCCATCGACCACGTAAAAACCGCCGTCAAACATCTGCTGCAGCGCTGGCAGGTTGGCCAGGCGCTCCTGCAACTGCGCGGGCCGATCCGCCGCCATGTCGGCCAGCGACCGCGCCACGGCCAGCAGCGCGTTGCGCCGCTCCTGCAGCGTGCGCTCGAGCTCGCGCGCCAGCAGGCCGGCAATCGACAGCTGCTGTGCCTCGATCTGCGCGCCCAGGCCTGCGCGCAGCCGGTGGTCGGCATAGCCCGCCAGCGCCCAGATGCCGGCCAGCACCAGGGCCAGCGCGGACAGGGCGATGCGCAGCTTGAGCGAGGACACCAGGGCGGGACGTGGGAGCATGGGCGATGAAAACAGCGTGGCCTGGGGAAAAAACTCTTTTGGATGCACCAACATTAGCACGCACGCCCCGGCGGGAAGCAGGCGCGGGTGCGATTGCGCGAAAATACCGACTGTTTCCCCCCTGTGCTGCCCTTTTTCATGACTGCCGTGAGCGACACCCCCTGGAGCGCGCAAGACGCCCCCACTGCCGAGCCCCTTGAAACCGACGCCGCCAGCGCCCGCACGCGCGCCGAGCGCGAGGCGCACAAGCTGGAAAAACGCCTGTGCCGCGAGATGGGCCGCGCAATCACCGACTTCAACATGATCGAGGAAGGCGACCGCGTCATGGTCTGCATGTCCGGCGGCAAGGACAGTTACACGCTGCTTGACATATTGCGCAAACTGCAAAAACGCGCGCCGATCCAGTTCAGCATCGTCGCGGTCAACCTCGACCAGAAGCAGCCCGGCTTTCCCGAACACGTGCTGCCGGAGTATTTCAAGAGCCAGGGCATCGACTTCCACATCGAGAACCAGGACACCTACAGCGTCGTCAAGCGCGTCGTGCCCGAGGGCAAGACCACCTGCAGCATGTGCTCGCGCCTGCGCCGCGCCATCCTCTACCGGGTGGCCGACGAGCTGGGCGCGACGAAGATCGCGCTGGGCCACCACCGCGACGACATCGTCGCCACGCTGATGCTCAACATGTTCTACGGCGGGCGCATGAAGGGCATGCCGCCCAAGCTGGTCAGCGACGACGGCCGGCACGTGGTCATCCGCCCGCTGTGCTATGTGCCCGAGCGCGACACCATCGCCTGGGCGCAGGTGCAGCAGTTCCCCATCATCCCGTGCAACCTGTGCGGCAGCCAGGAGGGGCTGCAGCGCGTCGTCGTCGGCCAGATGCTGCGCGAGTGGGAGAAGAAATTTCCCGGGCGCATCGAAAGCATGTTCCGCGCCATGGGCCACGTGGTGAGCACGCACATGATGGACCCCAGGCTCCACGACTTTGCCGGCGCGCGCGCCACCGGCGTGGCCGACCCGAACGGCGACACCGCGTTCGACGAGGAGGAGTTGCCAATGCCGGTGCAGGTCATGCGCTCGCGCGCGCAACTGGCATAGTCAAACCCTGATTCCTACCCTGGAGGTCGCCATGTCCTGGTCACGCCTTTTGACGGTTTTGCTGCTCTCCGCCAGCGCCCTGCTGGCCGGCTGCGCCGGCCCGCGCCTGGTTGAGAGCGATGTGAGCAGCTACTCCACGATGCACCGGCTGCCCAGCCCGCCCACCTACCGCATCGACCTGCTGCCGTCGCAGCAGTCGCAGCTCACCGTGTTCGGCCCGATCCGCGAGCAGGCCGAGCAGGCGCTGGCGCGCGCCGGCCTCACGCGCGACGACGCCCGCCCCAGCCTGCTGGTCGAGCTGGGCGCCGAAGGCGGCCTGGCCGTCCCCGCCTACTGGCCGTACTACGGCGATCCCTTCTACGGCCGCTTCGGCTGGGGCATGGGCTTTGGCGGCTGGCACCGCCACGCCGGTTTCGGCATGGGCTGGATGATGGACGCACCGCCCACGCTCTACCACCGCCAGGTCAGCATCGTGATGCGCGACGCGGGCACGCGCCAGGTGGTGTTCGAGAGTTCGGCCGTCTACGAAGAGGTCTGGACCAGCGACCCCTTCATCTACGGCGTGCTGTTCGACCAGGCGCTCAGCGGCTTTCCGACGCCGCCCAGCGGCCTGCGCAAGGTGCGCACCGAAATCCTGCCGCCACCCAAGCCCGGGGCGGATGCCGCACCGGCGGCAGATACCGTACCGGCGCCTGCGCCCGCACCTGCCAAGCCCTGATGCAGGCCACCCGCATCATCGCGGTGCGCCACGGCGAGACCGCCTGGAACGTGGACACGCGCATCCAGGGCCACCTGGACATCGCGCTCAATGCCACCGGCCAGTGGCAGGCGCGCCGCCTGGCCCAGGCGCTGCGCAGCGAGGACATTGCCGCCATCTACAGCAGCGACCTGGCGCGCGCGCGCGAGACGGCCCAGGCCGTGGCCACGCTCAGCGGCGCGCCGCTGCTGGCGGATCCCGGCCTGCGCGAGCGCAGCTTTGGCGACTTCGAGGGCCGCACCTTCGCGCAGATCGAGCGCGAGCGCCCCGAAGACGCACGCCGCTGGCGCCAGCGCGACCCCGGCTTCGTGCCCGCCGGCGGCGAGTCGCTGTTGATGCTGCAGGAACGCATCGCGCAGACCGTCGCCACGCTGGCCGCGCGCCACGACGGCGAGCAAATCCTGCTGGTCGCCCACGGCGGCGTGATGGACATGCTCTACCGCCTGGCCACCCACCTGCACCTGCAGGCGCCGCGCACCTGGCAGCTGACCAACGCCGCGATCAACCGCCTGCTGTGGACCGGCGAGAGCCTGGCCCTCGTCGGCTGGGCCGACACCCGGCACCTGGACGGCGCCAGCCGCGACGAGTCGCTGTCCTGATACGGCTTTTCGCCGTGCCAGCAGCAGCCAATCGCGGCGAGGGCGCCGCGATCAATGCCCTGCCAGCAGATCCCAGGCAAGACCCTGGACAGGCACCAAGGCGTACCGCAGACCACGCCAGACCGCCACCCGCCCCAATCGCTCAGGGTTGCCGCTAGCGCCCACACGCCCCGCGCACCGGACAATGGCCCGCCATGTCCCCCAGCCAGATCATCGTCCTCGCCACACCGGTGTTTTTCGTCCTGATGGCGCTGGAATACGCCGCGGGCCGCGCACGCGGGCGGGCGGTGCTGCCGCTGGCAGACGCCATCGGCAGCCTGAACCTGGGCATGCTCAGCCAGACCAGCGCGGTGTTCACGCGGCTGCTGCGCATCGGGCTGTACGCGCTGGCGTTCGAGCAGGTGGCGCTGTGGCGCAATGACGCGTTCTGGACCAGCTGGCATGGCTGGCTGCTGGCGCTGCTGCTCTACGACTTCTGCTACTACTGGCTGCACCGCATGGGCCACGAGGTGGCGGTGCTGTGGGCCGCGCACGCGGTGCACCACCAGAGCCAGCACTACAACCTGTCCACCGCGCTGCGCCAGACAAGCTCGGGCGCGCTGCTGGGCTGGCTGTTCTACCTGCCGATGGCGCTCGCCGGCGTGCCGCCGCTGGTCTTCGTCGTCGTCGGCCTGGTCGACCTGCTCTACCAGTTCTGGGTGCACACCGAGCAGGTCGGCCGCCTGGGCTGGTTCGACCGCTGGTTCTGCAGCCCGAGCAACCACCGCGTGCACCACGCGGTCAACGACCGCTACCTGGACAAGAACTACGGCGGCATCCTCATCGTCTGGGACCGGCTGTTCGGCACCTTCGAGGACGAGAACCCGCACGAGCCCTGCGTCTACGGCACGCGCTCGCGCCTGGACAGCTGGGATCCGCTGTGGGCCAACGCCCAGGTCTATGCAGACATCGCGCACACCAGCTGGCACGCGCGGCGCTGGCGCGACAAGCTGCGCGTGTGGCTTGCGCCGCCCGGCTGGCGTCCGGCCGACGTGGCCGAGCGCTTTCCCAAACCCGCCTTCGACATCACCGACATGCCGCTGTTCAACCCACCGATGACGCGCGCGCTGCGCTGGTTTGCCGCCGCGCAATTCGCGTTGCTGCTGGCCGGCGTCGCCGCCTTTCTGTGGCAGGCCGACGGCGCGCCGCTGGCCACCAATCTGCTGTGGTTCTGCGTGCTGCTGGCCTGCCAATGGGCACTGGCGGCGGCGGTGCAAGGACGCCTGTCGGCCTGGGAGGCGCTGATGATCGAGGCCGGCGCGCTGGCCACTGCGACGAGCGCGCTGGGCCTGGCGCAGTGGCACCACCTGGCCAAGCCGGCGGCCATGGTGTTTGCGCTGGCAGCAGTTGCTTTTCATACCTGGCGCGCGCAACAGCGCAGCGCGGCCGCCCCGCTCATCCTGCTGTGCGGCGCGCTGCTCGCCTCGCTTGCCGGCGACGCCGCGCTGATGCTGCCCGACCTGTTCATCCCCGGTCTGGTCGCCTTTTTGCTGGCCCACCTGTGCTACCTGGCGCTGTTTCGCCTGGGCGCGCCGTGGTTCGCCCACCGCGGCGCGCTGGCAGCCACGCTGGCGCTGGGCGCGGCCATGTATGCGCTTCTGTGGATCGGCGGCCTGCCGCCGGCGCTGCGCGCACCGGTGGCGGCCTATGTGCTGGCGATCGCATTGATGGCCGCGCAGGCCTGGGCGCGCTGGGCCGTGCTGCGCGACGCGCCGGCGCTGTGGGTGGCTCTGGGCACTTGCAGCTTCATGCTCAGCGACACACTGCTGGCGGTCAACCGCTTCGTGCAGCCGCTGCCCTGGTCGCAGGTTTGGGTGCTGGCCAGCTACTACACGGCGCAGGTGCTGATCGTCGTCGGCCTGCTGCGCGGCGCTGCGCGCCAGCGGCACTGACCGGCCAGGCCCAGCCAGCCCGTAGCCGCGCCGCGGCCGGGGTATTTGTTATTTTCATATCCAGATAAACAAACAAAGTTTTATTCGTTTTCGTTTGATTGGATTGTTTCCAGAATGCGCGGCATCCGTCCTTCCGAACGAAAGCACCACACATGCCTACCCGCCGCCAATGGCTGCACTACCCGCTGGCCGCCGCGCTGGGCCCTGCCCTGCCGGCCCGGGCCGAGCCGCTGCAACTGCTCAACGCCTCCTACGACCCGACCCGGGCGTTCTACACCGAGTTCAACCAGGTCTTCGCCCGCCGCTGGCAGGCGCAGACCGGCCAGCCACTGCGCGTGCTGCAGTCGCACGGAGGCTCGGGCAAGCAGGCGCGCTCCATCATCGACGGCCTGCAGGCCGACGTCGCCACGCTGGCGCTGGGCGGCGACATCGACGCGCTGGCCGAGCGCGGCCTGCTGGCCCGCGACTGGCAGCAGCGCCTGCCTTTCAGCAGCGCGCCCCATACCTCGACCATCGTCTTCCTGGTGCGCAAGGGCAATCCCAAGGCGATCCGCGACTGGAGCGACCTGGTGCGGGCCGGCGTGCAGGTCATCACGCCCAACCCCAAGACCAGCGGCGGCGCGCGCTGGGCCTACCTGGCCGCATGGGAGTTCGCGCGCCGCCAGGGCAGCCCGGCGCAGGCGCCGGACTTCGTCGCCCGGCTCTACCGCAACGTGCCGGTGCTCGACACCGGTGCGCGCGGCGCCACGCTGACCTTTGCACAGCGCGGCATGGGCGACGTGCTGCTGGCCTGGGAGAGCGAAGCGCTGCTGGCGCGCAGGGAGCTGGGGGCGGATCGGTTCGACATCGTCATGCCGCCGCTGTCCATCCTGGCCGAGCCCAGCGTCGCCGTGATCGACAAAGTCGTGGAGAAGAAAGGCACGGCCGCGCCGGCCCGGGAGTATTTGCAGCACCTGTATTCCGACGAGGGCCAGGCGCTGGCCGCACGCCACGGCTACCGCCCGCGCAACGAGAAGATTGCCGCCCAGCACGCGCAGCAGTTCCCGGCGCTTGAGCTGTTCGGCATCGAGCAGGCCTTCGGCGGCTGGGCCCAGGCGCAACGCCAGCACTTTGCCGACGGCGCCAGCTTCGACCAGATTTACCAGCGCTGACCGCCGTCATCTCCCGCACAGCATTTCCGACGATGAAGTGCAATTGACGAAAGTTGCCGTCATTTGAATGCATGTTCATGAATGTCGTTTTTCGTTGTAGCCAACATCGGCAAATATGCGCTTATCTGCATTCAATTGCCGCTATTTTTAGGTTGTTTTGAGCGGTTTTACGGGCATTGTTTTTGCCCCGGGTTTTTTGCCCTCGGGGTCTTCATGGCGCGCCACGGCCTTCCTAGAATGCGCTGGACATGAACGCAGCCCTCGGCGCGTGCGCTCAAACGCCATGAAATTCCTGCGAAACACCTTCTTTTTCACGCAAACGCCGTCATCTGCACCCACCGACACACCCGCTGCGCCGCTGGCGGGGGGCGCTGATGGTGCCTCGGCCGGCTGGCAGCTCAGCAGCGTGGGCCTGCGCCGCGGCGCAACGCAGGTGTTCGACGCGCTGGATCTGCGGCTCGACGAGCCGCGCATCGGACTGATCGGGCGCAACGGCGCGGGCAAGACCAGCCTGCTGCGCATGCTCAGCGGTCTGGAGACGCCGCACGCCGGCCGCATTGCCTGGCGCGGCCAGACGCTGCACGGGGACGGGCGCAGCCACGCGCCGGGGCGCCATGTGGGGCTGATGTTCCAGAACCCCGACGATCAGATCATTTTTCCGACGGTGCAGGAAGAACTCGCCCTGTCCTGGCAAAGCGCGCACGGTGGCGACCGCCACGGCGCACGCGAGGGCGTGGCGCAGTTTCTGCACCAGCGCGGCATGGCCGACTGGGGCCCGCGCGCCGTCGCGGCGCTCAGCCAGGGCCAGCGCCAGTGGGTGTGCTGGCTGGCGCTGCTGCTGGCCGGCCCCAGCGTGCTGCTGCTCGACGAGCCCTACGCCAGCCTGGACCTGCCCGGCCAGCTGCGCATGGCGCACGACATTGCCGCCAGCGGCCAACAGATCATCGTCTCCACCCACGTGCTCGACCATGTGCGCGGCCTGGATCGCGTGCTGTGGCTGGACTGCGGCCGGGTGCGCGCCGACGGCCCGGGCGCGCAAATCTGCGCCGACTACGAGGCCTGGGTGCGCAGCGGGCACCAGCCACGAGCAGACGCCGGCCAGCGGCCGCTGGAGACTTGAACATGGGCAGCCTGTACAGCGAAACCCTCACCTGGCTGCACCGCGTGCGCGCCGGCCACAAGCTGCTGGCCATGGCGCTGCTGGGCACGCTGCTGTTCCTGCTGCAGCAGCCGCTGCAGCTTGCCGCCTGCGCGCTTGCCTGCGCCGCGCTGTACGCCAGCCTGGGCACGGCCACCCGGCCCGCGCGCCGGCTGATGGTGTCGGTGCTGGTCGCGGCGGCGCTGGTGGCGCTGTTTCACCTGTTGATGGGCCGCCCCGCGCTTGCAGCCACCAGCGCGCTGCGCATCGGCTGCGCGTCCTGCCTGGGCGTGCTGTTGACCGTGAGCACCCGCAGCAGCGACCTGGTCGACGTGCTGCAGTGGCTGCTGCAGCCGCTTGGCATGCTGGGCGTGCAGCCCGCGCGCCTGGCGCTGCAGCTTGCGCTGATGCTGCGCTTTACCGAGCATTTCTTCGTGCAGTGGAAGAAGCTGGACGACGCCTACCGCCTGCGCACCGGGCGCGCCGCCGGGCTGCGCCTGGTCGCGCCGCTGACGGTGCAGATGCTGCAGACCGCGCGCCGCGTCGGCGACGCGCTGTGGCTGCGGCTCGGGTCGTGACGCCGCCATCCTGCCGCCGCCCTCCCCGCCTCCCTCGTTTCTGACCCGGAAAGTCCTTGCCATGTCCACCTCCCTGAGCCGCCAGCAGGCGCAATCGTTCTCCCTGGTCGCGCTGATGGCCGCGCTGATGGCCGTACTCGGCCTCATTCCCAAGATCGACCTGCCGTTCGGCGTGCCAATCACCGCGCAGTCGCTGGCCGTCATGCTGGCCGGCTGCCTGCTGGGCGCGCGGCGGGGCTTTCAGGCCATTGCGCTGTTTCTGCTGGCGGTGGCCGTGGGCCTGCCGCTGCTGTCGGGCGGGCGCGGCGGCCTGGGCGTGTTCATGGCGCCGTCGGTCGGCTATCTGGCCGGCTACCCGCTGGCCGCGGGCGTCACCGGCGCGCTGATGGCGCGCCTGCCCGCGGCAACGCCGCGGCGCATCGCCCTCAGCGCCTTTGCCGCGTCGGTGCTGGGCGGGGTTGTGTTTCTGCACGCCATGGGCATTGCCGGGCTGATGCTGATGGCCAGCATGCCGCTGCGCCAGGCTGTGATGATCGACCTGGCCTTCGTTCCGGGCGACCTGATCAAGTGCGCACTGTGCGCATTGGTGGTGCACAGCATTGCCTGGGCGCTGCCCGACTGGCGCATGGGGGGCCGGGCGTGACCGCGACGGCCGTCCGCCCGCCATCGCCGCAGCCCGTGCGGCAAAGCCGCGCCGCCGCGCTGCAGCAGCTGCTGGCCGGCTGCGCCCAGGTGCACGAGCCGCTGGCGCACTGGGCGCGCCTGCGCCCGCACGCCGCTGCGCTGGCCGACGAACACCAGACGCTCAGCTTCCGCCAGCTCCACCAGCGCGTGCAGCAGCACGCCGCACTGCTTGATGCGCAGCGCGCGCCGCACACCGTGCTGCTGGACGGCGCGCTGGACACGGCCTGGACGCTGGTGCAGTTTCTCGGCACCACCGCCAGCGGGCGCTGCGCCGCCGTGGGCGACGCAGCCTGGCCGGCGCCGGTCGCCCGGTCGGTGCAGGCCGCGATTGCCGCGCTGCCAGCGCCCGCGCCGCAGGCCGACCCAGGGCTGGCACCGTTCTACGTCGGCTTTACCTCGGGCAGCAGCGGCCAGCCCAAGGGGTTTCGGCGCCACCACCGCTCCTGGATGGAGAGCTTTCGCGTCAGCCTGCAGGACTTTGGCGACGCGGCCGGCGCCCGCGTGCTGGCGCCCGGGCGCATGGCGCATTCGCTGTTTCTCTTTGGCGCGATGCTGGGCCTGGCCAGCGGCGCGGGCGCTGTGGTGCAGGCGCAGTTCTCGGCCGAGCGCATGCTGCACGACCTGGCGCAGACCGAAGTGCTGGTGGCCGTGCCCAGCCAGCTCATCGTGATGCTGCAGCTGGCGCGCCGGCGCGGCCAGGCGCCTTTGCCGGGCGTGCGCCTGGTGCTGATCAGCGGCGCACGCTGGATGCGCGAGCACACGGCCGCATTGCGCCAACTGCTGCCAAATGCACGCATCGTCGAGTTCTATGGCGCGTCCGAAGCCAGCTACATCACCTGGATGCACTCTGGCGCCCACGCTCCCGCCCAGGCCGTCGGCCGCGCATTCAGCAATGTGGAGCTGCGCATTGGCGACGACCCGCACGCACCGCTGCCCATCGGCGCGCCCGGCCGCATCTGGATGCACAGCCCCATGCTGTTCATCGACTATGTGCATGCGCACGACGGCTCGGCCGCGCTGCAGCAGGACGGCTGGCTGTCTGTGCGCGACGTCGGCTGGCTGGACGCGGACGGCCTGCTGCACCTGTGCGGGCGCGAAAGCCGCATGCTGGTCACCCAGGGCAAGAACCTGTTTGCCGAAGAGGTCGAGGCCCGCCTGCTCGACCACCCGGCCGTCACACAGGCCAGCGTGACCGGCGCCGCCGACGCGCTGCGCGGCACGCGCGTGCACGCAATCATTGCGGCAGCGCCAAGCCAGGTGCTACCCGGCGCACCGGAGCTGGCGCGCTGGTGCCGCGACGCGCTCGAAGCCTACAAGGCGCCGCGCCACTGGTGGTGCTGGAGCGGCCCGTGGCCGCTCACGCCCAGCGGCAAGACCGACCACGCGGCACTGGCCCGCGCACTGGCGCAGCACCTGGCGCAGCCGCAGGGCGGCGGCCCGCTGCAGCCGCTGCCCCGGCAGGACGGCGCATGACCGCGCCCGGCGGCTGGCCCATCATCGGCTGGGCGCGCACGCCGATTGCGCCGGTGGGCGGGGCCCTTGCGCACTGCGCCCCGCACGATCTGGCCGCGCCGCTGGCGCGCCACCTGCTGGACCGGGCCGGCCTGCCTGCCCACGCGGTGGACGCCGTGGTGCTGGGCAACGCGCTGGGCGCCGGCGGCAACCCGGCGCGGCTGCTGGCGCTGGCCGCCGGCCTGCCCGAGGCCACGCCCGCGCTCACGCTCGACAGCCAGTGCTGCAGCGGCATGGACGCCATCACCCAGGCCTGCGCGCTGCTGGCGCTGGGCCAGGCGCAGTTGGTGCTGGCCGGCGGCAGCGAGTCCTGGAGCCGCGCGCCGCTGCGCATGCACGCACCGCACGCGGCGGGCGGCGCGCCGCAGCCCTACGCGCAGCCCGCCTTCACCCCCTGGCCGCAGCGCGACCCCGACATGCTCGACGCCGCGGCCGACGCCGCCGCTGCCCTGGGCCTGACGCGGACGCTGCAGGAGGACTACGCGCTGCTGGCCCACGCCCGCGCCTGCGCATCGCAGGAAGCGGTGCAGGCAGACACCGTGGCGCTGGCCGGCCTGGCGCGCGACAGCTTCCCGCGCGCCTACAGCACACGGCGCGCGGCCCGCCTGCCCGCGGTGCGCCAGCGCACCGACGCCCGGGGCCGCGACTGCGGCCTGACCGCGCTGACGGTTGCGCCCAAGGCCGACGGCGCCGCGCTGCTGCTGCTGGCCCACCCCGACGCCTGCCGCCGCTGGCGGCTGCGCCCGCGCGCGCTGTGGCTGGACGCCTGCGCGCGCGGCGGCGCTCCCGAGGCGCCGATGCTGTGCGCCCAGCAGGCGGCAGCGGCGCTGCTGCAGCGCCACGGCCTGCAGCCGCGGCAGTTGGCCGCCATCGAGCTGCACGACGCCTTTGCCGCGCAGGGCCTGGCCTTTGCCGACGCGCTGGGCCTGCCCTGGCAGGCGCTGAACGCGGGCGGCGGCGCGCTGGCGCGCGGCCATCCCATCGGCGCATCGGGCGCGATTGCCGTGGTGCACGCGCTCGGCCACCTGGCCGCTGCCAACGCATCCACCGGCGCACCGGCCCTGGCCTGCGTGGCCAGCGCCGGCGGCCTGGGCAGCGCCACGCTGCTGGCCAGCTGCAACGGACTCACCCATTGACCATGCATTTCGACCTTCCGATGCCGGCGCGCGCTCTGCCCGCACAGGCGGGCGCCACCGCCGCGCACGCCGTGCAAACCGCCCACGACGCGCTTGCGCGCACCCGCCATTCGGTGCGCGCCTTTCTGCCCACGCCGGTGCCGCTGGACTGCGTGCAGTCGCTGCTGCAGACCGCGCGCCAGGCGCCCAGCGGCGCCAATCTGCAACCGGGCCATTTCTGGCTGGTGCAACAGCCGCTGCGCCAGCAATTGAGCGACGCGGTAGTCCACGCCAGCCGCCACGGCCCGGAGCAGGCCGAGGACTACGACTACTTTCCCCGCCCGATGCCGATGCAGCTGCGCAAGCGCCAGGTGGCGGCGGCGCAGGCGCTGTACGGACAGCTGGGCATTGCGCGCGGCGATGCGGCGGCGCGCCAGCGCCACTTCGAGGACAACTATCGCTTCTTCGGCGCGCCGGTGGCGCTGATCGTCACCATCGACGCCGCGATGGGCGCGGGCTGCTACATGGATCTGGGCATGGCCTTGCACGCGCTGCTGCTGGCCGCGCATGCGCGCGGCCTGGGCGCCTGCGCCATCGGTGCGTTCGCGTCGTTTCCGGACACGGTGCGCAGCGTGCTGGCGCTTCCCGACGCGCACAAGGTGGTCTGCGGCGTGGCGCTGGGCCACGCCGACCCGGCCCACCCGGTCAACGCCACGCGCACCGCGCGCGAGCCGCTGGCGTCGTATTTCACGGTGCTGGGCGGGGGTTGAACCACGCGCCTACCGCGGCTGCGGCGCGAGCCAGCGGCCGTCGTAGATGCACGCGGCCGGCCCATCCATCAGCACGGTGTGGCCCTCGCCCTGCCAGGTGATCGACAGATCGCCGCCCGGCAGCGAAACGCGCACGCAGGCGTCGAGCAACCCCAGGCGCCGCCCGGCCACCACGGCCGCGCAGGCACCGGTGCCGCAGGCCAGCGTCTCGCCGGTGCCGCGCTCGTATACGCGCAGGCGGATGCGGCCCGGCGCCACCACCTGCATGAAGCCGACGTTGACCCGCTGCGGAAAGCGCGCGTGGCGCTCCAGCAGCGGGCCAAGCTGCGCCACCGGCGCCCTGTCCACGTCGGCCACGCACAGCACCGCGTGCGGGTTGCCCATGCTGACGACGGCAAGCTGCACCGGCTGGCCCTGCACGTCGACGCGGTAGCGCAGCGCGGGCGCGTCGGCCGCGAACGGAATCTCGGCCGGCAGCCAGCGCGGCGCGCCCATGTCCACGCGCACCTCGCCGCCGGCCAGCACCTGCAGCTCGATGGCGCCGGCGCGCGTCTGCACGCGGATGCGGTCCTTGTCGGTCAGGCCCCGGTCGCGCACGAAGCGCGCAAAACAGCGCGCGCCATTGCCGCACTGCTCGACCTCGCCGCCGTCGGCGTTGAAGATGCGGTAGCCAAAGTCCACGCCAGCGTGCGGTGCGGGCTCGACCAGCAGCAGCTGGTCGAAGCCGACGCCGAAATGCCGGTCGGCCATCGCGCGGATCTCATCCGGCTGCAGCGCAACTGCCTTGCGCGTCGCGTCGATCACCACGAAGTCGTTGCCCAGGCCGTGCATCTTGGCAAAGCGCAGTGCCGGGCGGTGCGCCGTCATGGCGTGGCGGGCAACGCGCGCTTGTGGCGCGTGGCCTCGAAGGCGCGCACGATGCGTTCGAAGTCGCCCGCATCGACGCTCTGGCCGTGCAGAAAGGCGTCGATTGCCGCGTAGCGCACGCCGTGCGCCGCCTCGTCGGGCAGGCCGGGGCGGCCGTCCTCCAGGTCGGCCGTCGGCACCTTGCGCACCAGGTGTTCGGGCGCGCCCAGCGCCTCGCCGATCGCGCGCACCTGGCCCTTGACCAGGCCGGCCAGCGGTTCCAGGTCGCAGGCGCCGTCGCCGTGCTTGGTGAAAAAACCCATGACTGCCTCGGCCGCGTGGTCGGTGCCGATGACCAGACCGTTGGTGGCGTTGGCAATCGCGTACTGCGCGACCATGCGCACGCGTGCCTTGATGTTGCCCAGCACGCTGTCGTGCTGGGGCGTGGCCAGCGGCTGCAGCAGGTCGGCCAGCGGCGCAGCCAATGCCGTGACCGCGCCTTCGATGGCTACGGTGCGCACCTCGTCGGGGCGGATGAAAGCCAGCGCCGCCTGCGCGTCGGCCTCGTCGAACTGCGCCCGGTACGGCAGGCGCACCGCGATGAAGCGCCAGCGCCCGTCGCCGGTCTCGGCACGCAGCCCTTCGGCCGCCAGCTGCGCCAGCCGCCCGGCGACCGACGAGTCGACGCCGCCGCTGATGCCCAGCACCAGCGTGCGGGTGTGGCTGGCGCGCAGCTGCGCCTGGATGAAGGCGACGCGCCGCGCGATCTGCGCCTGCACGTCGGCGGGGCCGGCAAACGGCGGGGTGACCCGCAGGCTGTCGATGATGGCTTGTTGTGTCGGGTGCATGGCGGGCTCCTCAGCGTGGCGGCCAGGTGTCGGGCGGGAAGTCCAGCGTAGCAAAGTGGTCTTGCAGCGTCTCGGCGCGGCGAATGCGCTCGACGCGCCCGTCACGGGTGAGCAGCAGTTCCTGCGGGCGCAGCCGCCCGTTGTAGTTGAAGCCCATCGCGTGGCCGTGCGCGCCGGTGTCGTGAATGACGAGCAGGTCGCCGTCGTCGATGGACGGCAGCGGCCGCTGCACCGCGAACTTGTCGTTGTTCTCGCACAGCGCGCCGACCACGTCGACCGGCACGTCGCCCGCCCCGGCCGGTTTGCCGGGCACGTCGATGTGGTGGTAGGCGCCGTACATGCCCGGGCGCATCAGCGCCGACATGCAGGCGTCGACGCCGACGTACTCGCGATAGCTGTGCTTGTGGTTGATCGCCCGCGTGACCAGCACGCCGTGCGGGCCGGTGACGTAGCGCCCGCTCTCCATGTGCAGCGCCGGCGCCCAGCCGTGCTGCGCGCGAAACTGCGCGAACAGCCCGGCCGCCTGCGCGCCCAGCGCCTCGACGTCGAACTCCGCCTGATGCGGCTGGTAGGGAATGCCCAGGCCGCCGCCCATGTTGACGAAGTCAAAACGGATCGCAAGCCTGTCGCTGAGCGTCTGCACGACCGACAGCAGCATGGCGATGGTCTCGACCATGTAGCGGTAGTCCAGCTCGTTGGACGCCAGCATGGTGTGCAGGCCGAAGCGTTTTGCACCGCGGGCGATGGCCGCGCGGAATGCGTCTTCGATTCTCTCGTGCGGCACGCCGTACTTGGCCTCGACCGGGTTGCCGATGATGGCGTTGCCACTGCGCGCCGGTCCCGGGTTGTAGCGAAAGCAGATCCGCTCGGGCATGCGCGGCAGCTTGGCGACCAGACTGACGTCGTCCAGGTTCAGGA
This sequence comes from Comamonas faecalis, assembly GCF_039538025.1. Lineage (NCBI taxonomy): Bacteria > Pseudomonadati > Pseudomonadota > Betaproteobacteria > Burkholderiales > Comamonadaceae > Comamonas > Comamonas faecalis. The sequence continues at coordinate 108,610 of NZ_BAABBP010000004.1, read as the reverse complement.
TGCTGCCGCCGTCCGCCAGCGCCGCGTCGAACTCGTCGGGCGCGGTGTTGTTGGAGGTGAACATCAAATCGTCGCCACGCGCACCAATGCCGCGCGCCAGTTGCAGCTCGGCCACCGAGCTGCAGTCAAAGCCAAACCCCAGCTCGCGCGCGATTGCCAGGATGCGCGGGTTGGGCAGCGCCTTGGCCGCGTAGTACTCGCGAAAGCCGGGCACGCCGGCAAAGGCGCGGTTCAACCGCTCGCCAGTGGTACGGATGCCGGCCTCGTCGTAGAGGTGGAACGGCGTGCCGAAGTGCTCGGCGATCTGGGGCAGCAGCGGGTACAGGCGCTGGCGCAGGGAGGGAGATGCGGGCATATCGGGCTTTCGGATCAGTGGATGGCTGTCTTGCACCTTCCCCCTTTGGGGGAAGGTGGGGATGGGGGCCGGTGGAGCGCCGGCGTCCTGCCGGCATGGTGGCGCGGGCGTCGCCGGCCCCCACCCCTGCCCTCCCCAGAGGGGGAGGGAGTTGGCACCAGATCACGCCAGCGCGCGGGCGATGCGCTGCATCGCGGCCTCGACGTTGGCCTGGCTGTTGAACGCGCTGATGCGCACATGCCGCTGGCCGCAGCGGCCGAAGCCTGCGCCCGGGGTGCAGACGACGGCGGCCTTGTCCAGCAGCAGATCGAAGAACGCCCAGGCGTCGCGGCCGGTGTCGACCCAGATGTAGGGCGAGTTGTCGCCGCCGGTGCAGGGCAGGCCCAGCGCCTGAAAGCCGGCGCGGATCGCCTGCGCGTTGCGCAGGTAGCCGTCGGTCAGCGCGCGGGTCTGCTGCCGGCCTTCGGGCGAGTAGACCGCCTCGGCGGCGCGCTGCACCGGGTAGGACACGCCGTTGAACTTGGTCGTGTGCCGGCGCGTCCACAGGCCGTGCAGCGCCACCGGCTCGCCCGTGTCGCACCAGGCCATGCAGTCCCGTGGCACGACGGTGTAGGCGCAGCGCAGACCGGTGAAGCCGGCGGTCTTGGAGTAGCTGCGCATCTCGATGGCGACCTCGCGCGCGCCCGGGATCTCGTAGATCGAGTGCGGCAGGCCGTCGTCGCGGATGAAGGCTTCGTACGCCGCGTCGAACAGAATCAGCGCCTTGGCCGCACGCGCCCAGTCCACCCAGGCCTGCAATTGCGCGCGTGTCATCGTCGCGCCGGTGGGGTTGTTGGGCGAGCACAGGTAGATCAAGTCCACCGGCTGGTCGGGCAGCTGCGGCACATAGCCGTTGGCCGCCGTGCATGGCAGGTAGACCAGGCCTTGGTAGCGGCCCTGCACCGCGGCGCCGGTGCGCCCGGCCATCACGTTGGTGTCGACGTAGACCGGGTAGACCGGGTCCGGAATCGCGACGCGGATGTCGGTGGCGAAGATCTCCTGGATGTTGCCGACGTCGCACTTGGCGCCGTCGCTGACAAAGACCTCGTCGGCATCGATCTGCGCGCCGCGCGCCTGGAAGTCGTGGCGCGCGATCGCCTCGCGCAGGAAGTCGTAGCCCTGCTCGGGGCCGTAGCCGCGAAAGGTGTCGGCCTGCGCGAGCTCGTCCACGGCCGCGTGCAGCGCGGCAACGCAGGCGGGCGGCAGCGGTTCGGTCACGTCGCCAATGCCCAGGCGGATCAGCCCGGCGTCCGGGCGGCGCTGCTGGAAGGCGCGCACGCGCTGCGCAATATCGGCGAACAGGTAGCTCGCCTGCAGCTTCTGGTAGTGCGGATTGATGCGGATCATGGCTGCTTTCTCAACGAGGAAGATGGGTCTGGCCCATCAGATAGAAGTCGATGGCGCGCGCGGCCTGGCGGCCTTCGCGGATCGCCCAGACGACGAGCGACTGGCCGCGACGCATGTCGCCTGCGGCAAACACGCCGGGCACGCTGGTGGCGTAGCCGGTCGCGTCGTCGGTGCCGGCACGGGCGTTGCCGCGCGCGTCCAGCGCCACGCCAAAGCTGGCAAGCACGCTGGCCACCGGGTTGGTGAAGCCCATGGCCAGCAGCACCAGGTCGGCCTGCCAGAGCTTTTCGCTGCCCTCGACCTCAACGAACTGGCCGCCTTCGCGGCGCAGCTGCACCGTCTTGAGCGCAGTCAGCCGCCCGCCCTCGCCGATGAACTCCTTGGTGGCAATCGCAAACTCGCGCTCGCAGCCCTCCTGGTGGCTGGACGAGGTGCGCAGCTTGTACGGCCAGTACGGCCAGGTCAGCGCCTTGTCCTCGTGCAGCGGCGGCATCGGCATCAGCTCGAACTGCACCACGTCGGCCGCGCCCTGGCGGCGCGCGGTGCCAACGCAGTCCGAGCCGGTGTCGCCACCGCCGATGACGATGACGCGCTTGCCCCGCGCGACGATCTGCCCGGCCACCGCGCTGCCGGCGTTGACGCGGTTTTGCTGCGGCAGGTATTCCATCGCGAAGTGCACGCCGGCCAGCTCCCGCCCCGCTACCGGCAGGTCGCGCGACTGCTCGGCGCCGCCGGTCAGCAGCACGGCATGAAATTCCTGCTGCAGCTGCCGGGCGCTGACGGTCTCGGTCGCGCCGTTGGTGACCTTGCTGTCTGCCGGCCAGTCGCCGACCAGCGTGTGGGTGCGGATCTGCACGCCTTCTGCGACCAGTTGCTCGACGCGGCGGTCGATGTGCGACTTGTCGAGCTTGAAGTCCGGAATGCCCAGGCGCAGCAGGCCGCCGACGCGCTCGTTCTTCTCGAACAGCACCACCTCGTGCCCGGCGCGCGCCAGTTGCTGCGCGGCGGCCAACCCCGCGGGGCCGGAGCCGACGATGGCGACGCGCCGGCCGGTACGCACCCGGGGCGGCTCGGGGCGCACCCAGCCCTCGGCCCAGCCGCGGTCGATGATGGCGTGCTCGATGGACTTGATGCCCACGGGCTGGGCGTTGATGTTGAGCGTGCACGCCGCCTCGCACGGCGCGGGGCAGATGCGGCCGGTGAACTCGGGGAAGTTGTTGGTGGACTGCAGCACCTGCAGCGCGCGCTTCCAGTCGTCGCGGTACACGAGGTCGTTGAAGTCCGGAATGATGTTGCTGACCGGGCAGCCGCTGCTGCAAAACGGCGTTCCGCAGTCCATGCAGCGCGCGCCCTGCTGGCGCGCCTTGTCAGCGGCCAGCGGGTATACGAACTCCTTGTAGTGGCGCACGCGGGCCTCGACGGGCTCATACGTCTCTTCGATGCGCTCCAGTTCCAGGAAGCCGGTGATTTTTCCCATGGTGTTCTCGCTTTCTGCGTTCTGCTCAGGCCGCTGCGGGCAGGGGCTGCTCTGCGGCGCGCAGCATGTGCGCCTGCAGCGCGTGCCGGTATTCGTGCGGAAAGACCTTGACGAAGCGCGCGCGGGCGGCGGGCCAGTCGGCCAGGATGGCGCGGGCGCGGGCCGATCCCGTCCACTGCGCGTGAGAGCGCAGCAGCGACAGCAGCAGCAGCTCGTCGGCCAGATCCTGGTGCAGCGGGATGTCCGCCGCGGCCTGCGCCGGCGCGGCAAGCACGGGGGCTAGCGCCACCTGCGCGGTGTTGCAGCGTGCGGCGAACGCGCCGTCCTCGTCGTACACATAGGCGATGCCGCCCGACATGCCGGCCGCAAAGTTGCGCCCTGTGGCGCCCAGCACCACGGCGGTGCCGCCGGTCATGTATTCGCAGCCGTGGTCGCCCACGCCCTCGACGACAGCGCTGGCGCCCGACAGGCGCACGCCGAAGCGCTCGCCGGCAACGCCGCAGAAATACGCCTCGCCCGAGGTCGCGCCGTACAGCACGGTGTTGCCGACGATGATGTTGCGCGTCGCGTCACCCGCAAACGTGCTGCCCGGGCGCACCACGATGCGCCCGCCCGACAGGCCTTTGCCGGTGTAGTCGTTGGCCTCGCCGGTCAGGCGCAGCGTGATGCCTTTGGCGAGAAAGGCGCCGAAGCTCTGGCCGCCGGTGCCGCTGGCCTCGATGCGCACGCGGTCGTCGTCCAGGCCGTCGGGGTGCAGCCGGATCAGCTCGCCCGACAGCAGCGTGCCTGCGGTGCGGTGCACGTTGCGCACCTCGGCGTCGATGCGCACCTGGCCGCCGCGGGCAAGGCCGGCGCGCATCGCGTCCATCCACTCCATGTCGATCGCGCGCCCAAGCTGGTGGTCCTGCTGCTCCTCGTGGCGGCGCGCCACGCTGTCGGGCGCGGTGGGCAGCGCCAGCACGCGGCTGAAGTCCAGCCCGCGCGCCTTCCAGTGCGTGATGCCGGCGCGGGTGTCGAGCAGGTCGGCGCGGCCGATCAGCTCGTCGAGCCTGCGCACGCCCAGCTGCGCCATGATGCGCCGCGCCTCCTCGGCGACGAAGAAGAAGAAGTTGACCACGTCCTCGGGCGTTCCGGTGAAGCGCTGGCGCAGCACCGGGTCCTGCGTGGCCACGCCCACCGGACAGGTGTTCAGGTGGCACTTGCGCATCATGATGCAGCCCGACGCGACCAGCGGCGCGGTGGCAAAGCCGAATTCGTCCGCGCCCAGCAGCGCGCCGATGACGACGTCGCGCCCGGTCTTGAGCTGGCCGTCCACCTGCACGCGCACGCGCCCGCGCAGGCGGTTCAGGACCAGCGTCTGCTGCGTCTCGGCCAGGCCCAGCTCCCAGGGCGTGCCGGCGTGCTTGATCGACGACCAGGGCGAGGCGCCGGTGCCGCCGTCGTGGCCGGCGATCACGATGTGGTCGGCCTTGGCCTTGGCAACGCCCGCGGCCACGGTGCCCACGCCGACTTCGGATACCAGCTTGACCGAGACGTCGGCGCGCGGGTTCACGCTCTTGAGGTCGTGGATCAGCTGCGCCAGGTCTTCGATGGAATAGATGTCGTGGTGCGGCGGCGGCGAGATCAGCCCGACACCCGGGATCGAGTGGCGCAGCCGCCCGATGTAGGGCGAGACCTTTTTGCCCGGCAGCTGCCCGCCCTCGCCGGGCTTGGCACCCTGCGCCATCTTGATCTGGATCTGGTCGGCCGACACCAGGTAGCCGGTGGTCACGCCAAAGCGCCCGGACGCCACTTGCTTGATGCGCGAGCGCAGGCTGTCGCCGTCCTGCAGCGCGTAGTCGGCCTCGACCACGCCGCCCAGCACCTGCGACAGGCGCGTGCCCTTGGTGATCGAGATGCCGCGCATCTCGCCCTGGTAGCGCGCCGGGTCTTCGCCGCCCTCGCCGGTGTTGCTCTTGCCGCCGATGCGGTTCATCGCGATCGCCAGGTTGGTGTGCGCCTCGGGCGAGATCGAGCCCAGCGACATGGCACCGGAGGCAAAGCGCTTGACGATCTCGGCCGCGGGCTCGACCTCATCGAGCGCAATGGCCTTGGCCGGGTCGATGCGCAGCTCGAACAGGCCGCGCAGCGTCATGTGGCGCCGGCTCTGGTCGTTGATGATGGCTGCGTACTCCTCGAAGGTCTCGTAGCGCCCGGCGCGCGTGCCGTGCTGCAGCAGGGCGATGGCGTCGGGCGTCCACATATGCTCCTCGCCGCGCGCGCGCCAGGCGTATTCGCCGCCATCGGGCAGCATGCCGTCGCGCAGCACATCGCCGCCAAACGCGAGCCGGTGGTTGCGCAGCATTTCCTCGGCCAGGTCGAAGATGCCGATGCCGCCGATCTGGCTGGTCGTGCCGGCAAAGTGGGCGCGCACCAGCGATTCATGAAGGCCGACGGCCTCGAAGATCTGCGCGCCGCAGTACGACATATAGGTGCTGATGCCCATCTTGGACATGGTCTTGGACAGGCCCTTGCCGACCGCGTGGGTGAAGTTCTCCACCGCCGCTTGCGCGCTCACGCCCTGCGCGGGCGCCAGGTCGGCCACGGTCTGCAGCGCCAGCCAGGGGTGGACCGCCTCGGCGCCGTAGCCGGCGAGCACCGCGAAGTGGTGCACCTCCCAGGCGCTGCCGGTCTCCACCACCAGGCCGGCCGCGGTGCGCAGCCCGGTGCGCACCAGGTGGTGGTGGATGGCGGACAGCGCCAGCAGCGCCGGAAGCGCCACATGCTCGCGGTCCATGTGCCGGTCGGTCAGGATCAGGATGTTGCAGCCCGACTCGATGGCCTCGGCCGCGCGCGAGCACAGTGCGGCCAGCCGCGCCTCGATGCCCTGCGCGCCCCAGGCGGCGGGATAGGTGATGTCGATCTCGCCGCTGCGCAGCTTGCCGCCGGTATGGCTGGCAATCGCGCGCAGCCGCGCCATGTCGGCAAAGTCCAGCACCGGCTGCAGCACTTCCAGGCGAATCGGCGGGTTGACCGCGTTGATGTCCAGCAGATTCGGGCGCGGGCCGATGAACGAGACCAGCGACATCACGACCGCCTCGCGGATCGGGTCGATCGGCGGGTTGGTCACCTGCGCGAACAGCTGGCGGAAATAGTCGTACAGCGGCTTGCTGCGCTCGGACAGCACGGCCAGCGGCGCGTCGTCGCCCATGGAGCCCATGCCCTCGCCGTCGCCGCGCGCCATCGGCGCGAGCAGCAGCTTCAGGTCTTCGCGGCTCATGCCGAAGGCCTGCTGGCAGTCCAGCAGCGGCGCGGGCAGCGCCGGCTCTGCATCGGCAGCTTCCACCGCAATGCCGTCGAGCCGGATGCGCACGTTGTCTATCCACTGGCGGTAGGGGCGCGCCGACGCGTAGAGGTTCTTGATCTCGTCGTCCTCGACGATGCGGCCCTGCTCCAGGTCGATCAGAAACATGCGCCCGGGCTGCAGCCGCCACTTGCGCACGATGCGCTCGTCGGGAATCGGCAGCACGCCGGCCTCGGACGCGAGCACGACCAGGTCGTCGTCGGTGACGACGAAGCGCGCCGGGCGCAGGCCGTTCCTGTCCAGCGTCGCGCCGATCTGGCGCCCGTCGGTGAAGACCATCGCTGCCGGGCCGTCCCAGGGTTCCAGCATCGCGGCGTGGTACTCGTAGAAGGCGCGGCGCTGCGCGTCCATCAGCGTATGTTGCTCCCAGGCCTCGGGAATCATCATCATCACCGCCTGCGCCAGCGGGTAGCCGGCCATCACCAGCAGCTCCAGCGTGTTGTCGAAGGTGGCGGTGTCGGACTGGCCGTCCAGCGTGATCGGGTAGAGCTTGCGCAGATCCGCGCCCAGCACCGGCGAGCGCATCTGCCCCTGGCGCGCGCGCATCCAGTTGAAGTTGCCCTTGACGGTGTTGATCTCGCCGTTGTGCGCCACCATCCGATAGGGGTGGGCCAGCGGCCACGAGGGGAAGGTGTTGGTCGAGAAACGCTGGTGCACCAGCGCCAGTGCCGACACCACGCGCTCGTCCTGCAGATCAAGGTAATAGCGCCCGACCTGGCCGGCCAGCAGCAGGCCCTTGTAGATCACGGTGCGGCACGACATGCTGGGCACGTAGTACTCGGCGCCGTGGGTCAGCGCCAGCGCGGTGATGCGCGCCGACGCGGTCTTGCGGATCACGTAGAGCTTGCGCTCGAGCGCGTCGGGCACCAGGATGTCGGCGCCGCGGCCGATGAAGACCTGGCGCATCACCGGCGCGCTTGCACGCACCGCGTCCGACATCTCCAGCGTGTCGTCCACCGGCACCTCGCGCCAGCCCAGCAGCACCTGGCCTTCGGCGTGCACCGCGCGCTCCAGCGCATCGATGCAGGCCTCACGCGAGGCGGCCTCCTTGGGCAAGAAGATCATGCCCACGCCGTACTCGCCCGGCGGCGGCAGTTCCACGCCCTGCGCGTGCATCTCGGCGCGGTAAAAGGCGTCGGGAATCTGGATCAACAGGCCCGCGCCGTCCCCCATCAGCGGGTCGGCGCCCACGGCGCCGCGGTGGTCCAGGCTTTTCAGAATGCGCAGGCCCTGGGCGACGACGGCATGCGACTTGACGCCCTTGATGTGCGCAACAAAGCCGACGCCGCAGGCGTCGTGCTCGGCCTGCGCGTACAGGCCCTGCGCGTGGGCGGTGCGGATTTCTTCGGGGCTGGCCGGTGCAACGGGCTGCGCTGCGCCGGCGCTTCGGGATTGGGGATCCACCTGGGTCATGGTCGGGCCTTCTGAAAATGCGAACAGGTCTCGTGTCCAGCGGGCGCCGCCACCGCGGCACCCCTGCCCGATTCCTGTTGCAAAGACCGTGCCAGGCCTGCGCGGCGCACCACGCCAGGGCGGCGCACCGGCAATGGGCCCGCCGCCGGGCCGCATCGCGCACCAAAACAGTGCATTCGTGCATCAAGAGCGCGCGCCGCGCTGGTGCAGGCACCGAAAGCAAAACGCCGCAGCCATTGGCCGCGGCGTTTTGCGTACCGGTAGTCCGACAGACTCCCAGCGTCAGCTGCTGTACGCGCGCTCGCCGTGCGAGGCGATGTCCAGCCCCTCGCGCTCGGCCTCCTCGGGCACGCGCAGGCCGACCAGCAGGTCGGCCACCTTGAAGGCCAGCGCCGCGGCGGCGCCCGACCAGACCAGCGTCAGCAGCACGCCCTTGATCTGGATCCAGACCTGCGCGGCCATGGCAAAGTCCGCAGCGCCGGTGCCGCCCAGCACCGGCGCGGCAAACACGCCAGTCAGGATGGCGCCGGCAATGCCGCCCACGCCATGTACGCCGAATACGTCGCAGGCGTCATCCACACGCAGCAGGCGCTTGAGGCCGCCCACGCCCCACAGGCACAGCGGACTGACGACCAGGCCCATGGCGAGCGCGCCCATCGGCCCGACGAAGCCCGCCGCCGGCGTGACCGCAACCAGCCCGGCGACCGCGCCCGAGGCCGCGCCCAGCATCGACGCCTTGCCCTTGTGCAGCAGGTCGCCCACCATCCACGACAGCGTGGCCGCGGCCGTGGCCAGCACCGTGTTGATGAAGGCCAGGCCCGCCGTGCCATTGGCCGCACCGGCCGAACCGGCGTTGAAGCCGAACCAGCCCACCCACAGCAGCGACGCGCCCACCATGGTCAGCGTCAGGCTGTGCGGCGTCATCGCCTCCTTGCCAAAGCCGATGCGCCTGCCCACCATGGCCGCGCCCACCAGCGCCGCCATGCCGGCGTTGATGTGCACCACGGTGCCGCCGGCAAAGTCCAGCGCGCCGTCGCGCCCCAGCAGGCCACCGCCCCAGACCATGTGCGCCATCGGCACATAGCTGAGCGCGAACCACAGCGCCGAGAAGACCAGCACGGCCGAGAAGCGGATGCGCTCGGCGAACGCGCCGACGACCAGCGCGACGGTGATTGCGGCAAACGTGCCCTGGAAGGCGACGAACACGTATTCGGGCACCGTCGGCAGCATGGCCGAGAGCGTGTCGGGCGCGATGCCCTTCAGGAACAGCCGGCCCGCGTCGCCCAGGAACAGCCCCTCGCCGCTGAAGGTGAAGCTGTAGCCGAACAGCGCCCACAGCACGCTGACCAGCGCGAAGACGACGAAGACCTGCACCAGCACCGACAGCATGTTCTTGGCGCGCGCCAGGCCGCCGTAGAACAGCGCCAGGCCCGGAATCGTCATCAGGATGACGAGCAGCGTGGAGGTCAGCATCCAGGCGGTGTCGCCCGAGTCGAGCCGGGGCGCGGGCATGTCGTCTGCGCGGGCGAGCGACGCCAGCGACAGCAGCACGAAGGCAATCGGTATCCTCATAGCGCGTCCCCGCCTTCCTCGCCGGTGCGGATGCGCACGACCTGGGCCAGCTCCGAGACGAAGATCTTGCCGTCGCCGATCTTGCCGGTGCGCGCCGCGCCCTCGATCGCCTCGATCACGTGCTCGACGCGCGCGTCGTCGACCGCGGCCTCGATCTTGACCTTGGGCAGAAAGTCGACGACGTATTCGGCGCCGCGGTACAGCTCGGTGTGGCCCTTCTGGCGCCCGAAGCCCTTGACCTCGGTCACCGTGATGCCCTGCACGCCGATGTCCGACAGCGCCTCGCGCACCTCGTCGAGCTTGAAGGGCTTGATGATGGCGGTCACCATTTTCATAGGGTGGCCCTCCCGGTGGCGGGGGCGCCGGTGAAAAGGGCAGGCGCCGGAGTGGCGAAGATGCGGTCTTGCATGGTCTCTCCTGTGGTCAAAAGCTTGTGCTTGCGACCTAGCGAGATTCATGCCAGTTCTGCGGCGCCGGCGCTTCCCGTGCGCGCCTGTGCGCCAGCGTGCAAAGAGCGGCCCGCGTGCGCGATGGCGGGGCAGCGCCCGCACCAGCACGGGGCAACGCCACGTCAATCCTGGGGCACGTCGTCGGGCACGTCGTCGGGTGCCGCATCGCCCAGACCCAGCTCCCGGATCTTGCGCGTCAGCGTGTTGCGCCCCCAGCCCAGCAGCGCGGCCGCGTCCCTGCGCCCGCCGGCGGCGTGCTGCAGCGCGGCGCCGATCAGCGTGCGCTCGAACGCCGGCAGCGCCTGCTGCAGCAGGTCGTGGCGGCCCTGGGCCAGCGCGTCGGTGGCCCATTGCGCCAACGCGCGCTCCCAGTCCTGCGCGAGCGCGCCGGTGGCGTCGCCGGCACCTGCTGCGCCGCCCTCGCCGGCGGGCGGGTGCAGCAGCTCTGGCGGCAGGTCGCCCACGTGCACCTCACGGCTGGAGGCCATCACCGTGATCCAGCGGCAGGCGTTCTCCAGCTGGCGCACATTGCCCGGCCAGGGCAGCTGGGCCAGGTGGCGCTGCGTGGCCGGCAGCAACACGCGCGGCTCCATGTGCAGCTCGGCGGCGGCCTTGTGCAGAAAGAAGTCGGCCAGCCGCAGGATGTCCTCGCGGCGCTCGCGCAGCGCCGGCAGCTGGATGCGGATGACGTTGAGCCGGTAGAACAGGTCTTCGCGAAAGCGCCCCTGGCGTACCAGCGCCTCCAGCTTCTGGTGCGTGGCGGCAATGATGCGCACGTCGGCGCGCACGCTGGCCACGCCGCCCACGCGGTGAAAACTCCCCTCGGAGAGAACGCGCAGCAGGCGCGTCTGGGCGTCCAGCGGCATGTCGCCGATCTCGTCGAGAAACAGCGTGCCGCCGTGGGCCTGCTCGAAGCGCCCCTGGCGCTGGGCGGTGGCGCCGGTGAACGCGCCCTTCTCATGGCCGAACAACTCCGACTCGATCAGCTCGCGCGGAATGGCCGCGACGTTGAGCGCGACCAGCGGCCCCTGGCTGCGCGGGCTGTGGCGGTGCAGCGCGCGCGCCACCAGCTCCTTGCCGGTGCCCGACTCGCCATTGATCAGCACCGTGATGTCGGACTGCGACAGCCGCCCGATGGTGCGAAACACCTCCTGCATCGCCGGCGCCTCGCCGATCAGCCGGTCGATCTGCGAGATGGCCCGCACCGCCGCGGCCGGGCTGCTCTCGCGCGCATGGGCGACGGCGCGGCGCACCAGCGCCACTGCCTCGTCCACGTCGAAGGGCTTGGGCAGGTATTCGAAAGCGCCGCCCTGGTAGGACTGGATTGCGCTGTCCAGGTCGGAATGCGCGGTCGTGATGATCACCGGCACCTGGGGGCAGGCGCTGCGCAGGTGCTCCAGCAGCGCCAGGCCGTCCATGCCCGGCATGCGGATGTCGCTGACGATGGCCTGCGGCCAGGCGCCGGGCGGCTGCTGCACCACGGCGTCGGCGCTGTCGAAGCTGCGCGTGGCCAGCCCCGCCTGCTGCAACGCCTTTTCCAGCACCCAGCGGATGGATTTGTCGTCGTCGATGATCCAGACGAGGTCAGGTGCGGGCATGCGTTGCGGCTCCAGGGTTGCGGTGGTCGGGCGGCGGGCCGAACGGCACCAGTATCTTGAAGACGGTGCGCCCGGGGCGGCTGTCGCATTCGATGAAGCCGCCGTGCTGCTGCATGATGGACTGCGCGATCGGCAGGCCCAGGCCGGTGCCCTGCGAGCGGCGGCCGATCACCATCGGGTAGAACAGCGTCTCGCGCAGCGCCTCGTCGATGCCCGGGCCATTGTCCTGCACCTCGACCAGGCACAGCAGCGGGTGGCGCTGGGTGCCGATGGTGAATTGCCGCAACACGCGCGAGCGCACCGTGATGCGCGGCGGCTGGCCGTCCGGCGCGGGCGGCATCTCCAGCAGGGACTGCGCCGCGTTGCGCGCGATGTTGAGCACGACCTGGATCAGTTGGTCGGCGTCGGCCCAGACCTCGGGCAGGCTGGGGTCGTAATCGCACACCCAGGCAATCGCACTGCCCACCTCGGCCTGCAAAATCATGCGCACCCGCTCCAGCACCTGGTGGATGTTGACGCTGCGCAGCCGCGGCGGCTTGCGCACGTCCAGCATGCGGTCGGCCAGGTCGCGCAGGCGGTCGGCCTCGCTGATGATGACCCGCGTGTACTCGCGCAGCTCGGCGCTGGCAAGCGCGCGCTCGAGCAGCTGCGCCGCACCGCGTATGCCGCCCAGCGGGTTCTTGATCTCGTGCGCCAGGCCGCGCACCAGTGCGCGCGTGGCCTGGTTGGTGGTGAAGAGGTTGTCCTCGCGGTGGATGTGGATGCGCCGATCCAGCGGCTGCAGCTCGATGAGCAGCAGCGAAGGCGCGCCCGGCGCCGCGGGCAGCGGCGGCACCGGCGTGACGGTGTAGTCCACCGTCGCGCTCAGCGTGCTGCCCGGGCTGCGCAGCTGCACCTGGCGCTGGGTATAGGGCTGCTGCGTGGCCAGCGCCTGGCGCAGGTGCTCACCGTCCCAGTCCGCGCGCGCAAAAAAAGCCGCCAGCGGCTGCTGGCGCAGCTGCGGCAGGCTGGTGGCCAGCAGCTGCTCGGCGGCGTGGTTGGCCCACTGCACGTGCAGCTGCGCGTCCAGCAGCAGCACGGGCGTGGACTGGTGCTCCAGCAGGTGCGCGTGCAGCGCGAGTTCTGGAGAAGCAACACCCTGCTGTGCATCCGTCACGCCCACGACCGCCACCCCAGCCCTTGTTGTTCAAAGGCTATAGTACATGTCGAATTCCACTGGATGCACCGCCTGGCGCAGGCGATCGACCTCCTCCATCTTGCAGTCCACATAGGCCTGCAGCATGTCCTCGGTGAACACGTCCCCCTCCAGCAGAAACCGATGGTCGGCCTGCAGCGCCAGCAGCGCCTGGTCCAGGCTGTGCGCCACGCGCGGAATGTTCGCGGCCTCCTCGGGCGGCAGGTGGTAGAGGTTCTTGCTCATCGCGTCGCCCGGGTGCAGCCGCCGGCGAATGCCATCCAGCCCCGCCATCATCAGCGCCGCAAAGCACAGATAGGGGTTGGCCGTCGGGTCGGGAAAGCGGCATTCGATGCGCTTGGCCTTGGGGCTGGCGACGAACGGAATGCGGATCGACGCCGAGCGGTTGTTGGCCGAGTACGCCAGCATCACCGGCGCCTCGTAGCCCGGCACCAGGCGCTTGTAGGAGTTGGTGCCCGGGTTGGTGATGGCGTTGAGCGCGTGGGCGTGGTGGATGATGCCGCCGATGTAGTGCAGCGCCAGCTCCGACAGGTCGGCATAGCCCGGGCCGAAGAACAGGTTCTTGCCGTCCTTGAACAACGACTGGTGCACATGCATGCCCGAGCCGTTGTCGCCCACCAGCGGCTTGGGCATGAAGGTGGCGGTGCGGCCCGCCGCGTGCGCCGCGTTGTGCACGCAGTACTTGAGGATCTGCACCTCGTCGGCCTTGGCGACCAGGGTGTTGAACGCAACGCCGATCTCGCACTGCCCGGCCGTGGCCACCTCGTGGTGGTGCACCTCGATCTTCAGGCCCATGGCCTGCATGGCGGTGCACATGGCGGTGCGCACGCCGCTGAGCGAGTCCACCGGCGGCACCGGAAAGTAGCCGCCCTTGACGCGCGGGCGGTGGCCGCTGTTGGCGCCGTCGGCCTGCGCGCTGGCCCAGGCGCCCTCGGCCGAGTCGATCGCGTAGCTGACGCCCTGCATCTGGGCGTTCCAGCGCACCGCGTCGAAGACGAAGAACTCGGGCTCGGGCCCGAAGTAGGCCGTGTCGGCAATGCCGGTGGAGCGCAGATAGACCTCGGCGCGGCGGGCGATCGAGCGCGGGTCGCGCGAGTAGCCCTGCATGGTCGCGGGTTCAAGCACGTCGCTGCGCACGATCACCGTGGGCTCCTGCGCAAACGGATCCATCACGGCGGTGCCGTCGTCGGGCATCAGCACCATGTCGGACGCCTCGATGCCCTTCCAGCCGACGATGGACGAGCCGTCGAACATCTTGCCGCTCTCGAAAGCGTCTTCGTCCATGGCTTCGGACGGAAAGGTCACGTGGTGTTCCTTGCCCAGCGTGTCGGTAAAGCGCAGGTCAACCCAGCGCGCGCCTTGCTCTTGGATCAGGGATTGGGTCTTGGATGGCATGGCCGTGTTTCCATTGAAAGAAAAGGAGGTGCTTTCTTCAATGCAACAACCATGCCACTACCGGCCACGGCGCCGGGGCCAACGGCCGCGCCCGGTGCGGGCGTGCGTTCGCGGCCCATCGTGGTGCATGGCGGCGCGCCCGTGCACCACGATGGGGCACGGGCGCGGTACCGTCAGCCTCCGAACAGATCCGCCCCGCCGCGCCCGGCCGGCGCCTGCAGCCCCAGGTGGCGAAACGCCGCCAGCGTGGCCACGCGTCCGCGCGGGGTGCGCTGGATGAAGCCCTGCTGGATCAGATAGGGCTCGATCACGTCCTCGATGGTGCCCGCCTCCTCGCCGATGCTGGCGGCGATGTTGTCCAGCCCCACCGGCCCGCCGTCGAAGCGATGGATCACCGCCTCCAGGAACTTGCGGTCCATCACGTCGAAGCCCATCGGGTCGACGTCGAGCATGGCCAGCGCGCGCTGGGCGATCTCCTGCGTGATGCGGCCGTCGCCCTTGACGTCGGCGTAGTCGCGCACGCGGCGCAGCAGCCGGTTGGCGATGCGCGGCGTGCCGCGCGAGCGGCGGGCGATCTCGGCGCTGCCTTCGGCGTCGATCGGCGCCTGCATCAGGGAGCTGGAGCGCGTGACGATGCGCGCCAGTTCCTCGGGCGTGTAGAACTCCAGCCGCGCGACGATGCCGAAGCGGTCGCGCAGCGGGTTTGTGAGCATGCCGGCGCGCGTGGTCGCGCCGACCAGCGTGAAGGGCTGCAGGTCGAGCTTGATCGAGCGCGCCGCCGGCCCCTCGCCGATCATGATGTCGATCTGGTAGTCCTCCAGCGCGGGGTAGAGGATTTCCTCGACCACGGGTGAGAGACGGTGGATCTCGTCGATGAACAGGACGTCGTTCCTCTCCAGGTTGGTGAGCAGCGCCGCCAGATCCTTGGGTTTTTCGAGCACCGGGCCGCTGGTCTGGCGCAGGTTCACGCCCAGCTCGTGCGCGATGATGTGCGACAGCGTCGTCTTGCCCAGCCCCGGCGGGCCGAACAGCAGCACGTGGTCGAGCGCCTCGAAGCGCTTGCGCGCCGCGCCGATGAAGATCTCCAGCTGCTCGCGCGCCTTGGCCTGGCCCACGTATTCATCCAGCAGCTTGGGGCGCAGCGCGCGCTCCAGCGCCTCTTCCTGCCCGCCGGCGGCGCTGGCCGAGATGACGCGCTGCGCGGGCGCAGCGGCGGGTGCGGGCGCGAAGTCGTCGGTGTGGATGCTCATCGCCAGCCCCTCACCTTGCCAGCGCCTTGAGCGCCAGCTTGATGCCCTCGCTCACGCCCACGTCGGCCGGCAGCGCCTTGAGCGCGGCGGCCGCCTCCTTGTCGTTGTAGCCCAGCGCCAAGAGCGCCTGCAGGATGTCCGCCTGCGCTTCGCTCGCCACCTGGGGGCGCACGCCAATGTCGGCGCCCAGCTTGCCCTTGAGTTCGAGCAGCAGCCGCTCGGCGGTCTTCTTGCCGATGCCCGGCACCTTGACCAGGCGCGCGCCCTCCTGCAGCGTCACCGCCTGCGCCAGATCGGATACGCCAATGCCCGACAGAATGGCCAGCGCGGTGCGCGGGCCCACGCCGCTGACCTTGATCAGCTCGCGAAACGTCTGGCGCTCGGGTGCGGTGGCAAAGCCGTACAAAATCTGCGCATCCTCGCGCACGATGAACTGGGTCAGCAGGCTCACCGCCTCGCCCACGCCGGGCAGGTTGTAGAAGGTGCTCATCGGCACCAGCACCTCATAGCCCACGCCGTGGCAGTCCACCAGCACCTCGGGCGGGCTTTTGTCCAGCAGGGTTCCTGTCAATTTGCCTATCATTCCTGTCCTTTGTTGCAGTTTTTGCAACAGCTATCCAGGGAATTATCCGCGTGATCCTGCGCCACGACTTCACCCCCCACAACAACCAGCGCCTGGCCCACCTGTGCGGCCCGGCCGACGCCCACCTGCGCACCATCGAGGCGGCGCTGCAGGTGCGCATCGCCCACCGCCACGAGCAGTTCAAGGTCGACGGCGCCAAGGCGCGCGCGCAGCAAGCCATGGAACTGCTGCAGGCGCTGTACGAAATGGCCGAGCGGCCGATACGCGACGAACAGATCCAGCTGATGCTGGCCGGCGACGCGCAGATGGTCGAGGCAGGCGACGGCGCCATCGTGCTCAACACCCGCCGCAGCGACCTGCGCGCGCGCACGCCCAACCAGAGCGTTTACCTGGCCAACATCGCCACGCACGACATCACCTTCGGCATCGGCCCTGCCGGCACGGGCAAGACGTATCTCGCCGTCGCCTGCGCCGTCGATGCGCTGGAGAGAAGCGCCGTGCAGCGCATCGTGCTCACGCGCCCGGCCGTCGAAGCCGGCGAGCGCCTGGGCTTTCTGCCCGGCGACCTGACGCAGAAGGTCGACCCCTATCTGCGCCCGCTGTACGACGCGCTGTACGAGCTGATGGGCTTCGACAAGGTGCAAAAGGCCTTCGAGCGCAACGCGCTGGAGATCGCCCCGCTGGCCTTCATGCGCGGCCGCACGCTGAACAACGCCTTCGTCATCCTGGACGAGGCGCAGAACACCACGCCAGAGCAAATGAAGATGTTCTTGACCCGCATCGGCTTTGGCAGCCGCGCCGTGGTCACCGGCGACGTCAGCCAGGTCGACCTGCCCAAGGGAGCGCTCAGCGGCCTGGTCGACGCCGAGCGCGTCTTGAAGCGCGTGCAGGGCATTGCCACGACGCGCTTCACCAGCGCCGACGTGGTGCGCCACCCGCTGGTCGCGCGCATCGTCGACGCCTACGACGCGCAGCGCAGCCGCCGCGGCGCCGACTGAAAGGAAAGCGCCATGGCCACCCGATTGAGCCAGCTTGCGCTGTCGCTGCAGTTCGCCCGCGACGCTGGCGCCCACCGCTCCGTGCTGGCGCGCCACAAGGTAGCGCGCTGGATACGCCACGCCCTGGCCGTCGACGCCGAGATCACGGTGCGCATCGTCGGCGAGGAAGAAGGCCGTCGGCTCAACCACGACTTTCGCCACAAGGACTACGCCACCAACGTGCTGACCTTCGACTACCAGCAGGAGCCCACCGTGCTGGCCGACCTGGTGCTGTGCGCCCCCGTGGTCGAACGCGAGGCGCGCGAGCAGAACAAGACGCTGGAAGAGCACTACGCCCACCTGCTGGTGCACGGCGCGCTGCACGCCCAGGGCTGGGACCACGAAACCAGCGAACAGGATGCGCAGGAGATGGAAGCCTACGAGAGCGCCATCCTGCAGGAACTGGGGTTTGCCGATCCTTATATGCAGTGACGTCAGGCCCCGGACGCGGGCAAAGCAGTTGCAACCCCGGCAACGCCAATCGCGCCCATGCGGGCTCTTACCATCGGCAGATGCTTGAAACCACCCTCCTCCTGGTCGCCGCGTTTTTTGCCGGCACGCTCAACGCGGTTGCCGGCGGCGGCAGCTTTCTGACGCTGCCGGCGCTGATCTTCGTCGGCGTGCCACCGGTAGTGGCCAACGCCACCGGCACCGTGGCGCTGCTGCCCGGCTACGTGGCCAGCATCTTCGGATCGCGCGAGGACATGGAGCCCGCGCCCGGCCTGACACTGCGCGCAGTGGTGCTGATCTCGCTGGTCGGCGGCGTGCTCGGCGCGGCGCTGCTGCTGGTCACGTCGGACAAGGCGTTCAACCGCCTGATCCCCTGGCTGCTGCTGCTGGCCACGGCCATGTTCGCCTTCGGCCCGCAGCTGCGCCAATGGGCCACGCGCCAGCGCAGCGCCAATGCACATCCGTCGCGCGCCAGGGCCGTCGCCGGCCTGCTGCTCGTGTCGGGCTATGGCGGCTACTTCAACGGCGGCATGGGCATTCTGATGCTGGCGCTGTTCGGCCTGCTCGGGCAGACGCGGCTGAACGCGATGAACGCGATCAAGAACCTGGTCTCCACGCTGCTCACCGCGATTGCGGTCGCCATCTACGCCGCCGGCGGCATCGTGCAGTGGAAGGAGGCGCTGATCATGATGGTCGCCGCCACCCTGGGCGGCTACCTGGGCGCGCGCGGCGCGCGCCGGCTGCCGCCGGCGGTGCTGCGCTGGAGCATCGTCGGCATCGGGCTGGTGATGACGGTGCTGTTCTTCCTCAGGGGCTGAGAATAAGTCGGCCGTGCCCGAGAGGCGCACCAAAACGCACCCAATCGAGGCTGAGTGCTGCGGCTCCAACAGTGCCTGCACACTGCTGGACGGCACGAAGAAGGTCAGCCTCTGGCTGGCCTGCGCCCTGCAAGGGCAAAACGCAGTGCAATAGCTCGGGCCATGGCGAGCATTTGCAACGATGAGTGGGAGTGTCTGGGCGTGCAAAGCGGGCATGGTGAATCTCTTCCCGACCTCTCATTCCATTTCTATATCGATCGAGTACGCGAAGGTGAAGCGCAGACAGTGCTGTAGCACGACAAGCGAAGCCGACAAAGTAATCGGTTGATATAGAAATGGAATCAAGCAATGACGGCCGGCGAAGGCGCGGCCTGCTGCAGCGCCCCGCCATGCGCCCACTCGATCCGGTTGCGCCCTGCCTTCTTGCCCCGGTAGAGCGCGGCATCGGCCTCCTGCAGGGCGGCCTCCACCCCATCCACGCCGCGCAAGACCTGCGAGATCCCGATGGTCACGGTGCAGCGCAGCGGCCCTTGCGCCCCCGATCGTGAAACGGCCTGCTGCGCGATGGCCACGCGCAGCCGCTCGGCCAGGCGCATCACGCCTGCGTCGTCCGCATCGGCGCAGACGACGACGAACTCCTCCCCGCCGGTGCGGCTGGCCAGGTCGCCATGGCGCAGCGTCTGGCGCAGCGCCTCGGCCACGTGGCACAGCACCTGGTCGCCGGCCTGGTGGCCATGGGTGTCGTTGATGCGCTTGAAATGGTCGATGTCCAGCAACAGCAGCCGCACATGCCCGGCGGCGCGTGCGCTGAAATGCCCCTGCAGCCCGGCCAGCAGGCCGCGCCGGTTGAGCAACTGGGTGAGCGGATCGCGTCCCGCCGCATCGCGCAGCGCATCGGTCAGGCGGCGCAGCACCAGCCAGATCATCGATGGCGCCAGCACCGTGGCCAGAAAAGTCATGTAGACGTAGAACACGATCTGTAGGCGCTGGCCCATGTCCAGCGCCTGCAGCCCGTCCCGGGCCACCAGCACACCCTTGGCGACGTTGAGCAGACACAGCCCGCCAATCAGCAGCGCAAACAGGCCCATCTCCACCCGCAAATCCCGGGCGACGCCACGCATGGCCTGCACCACGGCCGCGGTCATGGCGAGAAACGCCAGCGCCGAGACGAACGACAGCATGGCGTAGCGCGCCACCGGCCCCGCCAGCCACTGCACCAGCACCTGCGCCGCCGTATAGGCCAGCGCCCACCACAGCAGCGGCCGGAGCAAAGGCGCCGCGCGGCCAAAGAACCGCAGTCCGCCGACCACGTACACCAGGGGCACGCACAGGGTCAGCGTGTGGTTGAGCGCGCTCGCCGCGTTCCAGCCCGGCGGCCCGCCCAGCAGTTGCAGCACATAGGCGAAGCCCAGCATGGCGTTGCCGGCGGCAAACGCACCCATGCCCAGTTTGTCGCCCTGCAGGCGCGTGCTGATGAGCCAGAACATGACGGCAAAGCACAGCAAGTGCGTGCACAGCATGCCGACGATGAAGGTTGCAACCATGGGTCAAACAAGCAAAGAAGGGGATGGGCGCAACGCGAGGGCAAGGTCAGACTTCCGATGGGGAATGCCTTTTCTTCCTGGTGGCAAACCGCATGGGGCTATTTTCCCGAGGGTCAATCGCCGCCCGCCGGCGCAATGCGCAGCGGTATCGTCACCGGCCCGTCGTTGACCAGGTGCACCTGCATGTCGGCGCCAAAGCGCCCGGTGGCCACCTGCGGGTGCGCGGCGCGCGCCCGGGTCACGAAGTGGTCGTACAGGCGCTCGCCCTCGGCTGGCGCCGCCGCCTGGCTGAAGCCGGGGCGATTGCCGCTGCGCGTGTCGGCGGCCAGGGTGAACTGGCTGACGATGAGCAGGCCGCCGCACGCTCCCTGCCCGTCCAGATCCTGCACGCTGCGGTTCATCTTGCCGGCGTCGTCGGCAAAGATGCGCAGCTTGAGCACCTTGGCCAGCAGCCTGTCGGCCTCGGCCTCGGTGTCGCCCTGCTCGGCGCACACCAGCACCAGCAGGCCGGGGCCGATCCGGCCGACGGCCTGGCCGTCCACCTCCACGCGCGCCTGGCTCACGCGCTGCAGCACACTGATCATGGGGCGTCCTTCTGCTGGGCGCCCGGGCCATCCTGCGCCTCGGTCTGCTCGAACACGGTTTCCGCGCCCTCGGGCAGCAGCTCGATGGTGGCGTACAGGCCGGGGACCAGCGCCATCAGCTCGGCCTCGACCTCGGCGCGCGCGGCCGCCGCGCGCCCCAGCGTCCAGTGCGCCGGCACGTGCATGTGCAGGTCGAGGAAGCTGCGCGCGCCGGCACGCCGCGAGGTCAGGTTGTCGAAGTACAGGTGGCCGCCGGCGGCCTGGCTGCGCCGCGCCAGCGCCGCCTCCACTGGCGCCAGCAGCTTCTGCTCCATCGCCTCGTCCATCAGTCCTTGCGAGGCCTGCCAGACCAGCGCGCCGCCCTCCTTCAAGATATTGAGCGCCACGCCGACGGCCACCAGCGGGTCGAGCCACAGCCAGCCGGTGGTGTTGGCCGCGACCAGCCCGACGACGACGCCCGCCGAGGTCCAGACGTCGGTGATCAGGTGGCGCGCGTCGCCCGCCAGCGCCACCGAGCGGTGCACGCGCGCCGCGCGCAGCATGACCCAGGCGAGCAGCCCGTTCATGCCGGTGCTGACGATGGACAGCGCCAGGCCCCAACCCAGCTGCTCCAGCGGCTGCGGGTGCAGAAAGCGCAGCGCCGACGCCCACAGGATGGCGATGCTGGCGCCGACGATCAAAATGCCCTCGAAGCCGGCGGAGAAATACTCGGCCTTGTGGTGGCCGTAGGGGTGCTCGGCGTCGGCCGGGCGCGCGGCGATCGTCACCATCGCCAGCGCGAACATCGCACCGGCGAGGTTGACGAAGGATTCGAGCGCGTCCGACAGCAGGCCGACCGAGCCGGTGACCCACCAGGCCAGCGTCTTGAGCACGATGGTGAGCACGGCCACGGCCACCGAGGCGCGCAGCAGGCGGTGCGGCGTGAGCCAGCGCACCAAGGGAGTGGCGGTCGCAAAGTCAGGCATGGCCGCGATTACACCAGAGCCGCCGCGTCACGCCAGCGTCACATGAAGCGTGGACAATGGCGCCCATGCCGCTCACGCCCGACTTCATCGCCCCCTCGCGCCACAGCGACCCGGCCGCCGCGCTGGCGCAGATCCAGCACATCTACCAGCAGCAGGTGGCGCACCTGCGCCTGGCCATGCAGCGCTTCGTCGCCGGCGAGACGCCCTCGCAGCCGGTGCGCGCCTGCTACCCCTTCGTGCGCGTGCACACGCACACGGTGGCGCGCGCGCCCTCGCGCCTGGCCTATGGCTTCGTCGAGGGACCGGGGCATTACGAGACCACGCTCACCCGCCCCGACCTGTTTGCCAGCTACTACCTGGAGCAGCTCTCGCTGCTGCGCGCCAACCACGGCGTGGATCTGGAGGTGGGCACCAGCGCGCAACCCATCCCGATCCACTTCTCGTTCTCCGAGCACGACCATGTCGAAGGCCAGCTCTCGCCCGAGCGGCGCCAGCTGATGCGCGACCTGTTCGACCTGCCCGACCTGGCGGCCATGGACGACGGCATTGCCAACGGCACCTGGCAACCGCACCCGGGCGAGGCGCTGCCGCTGTCGCTGTTCACTGCGCCGCGCGTGGACTATTCGCTGCACCGGCTGCGCCACTACAGCGGCACCCAGCCCGAGTGGTTCCAGAACTTCGTGCTGTTCACCAACTACCAGTTCTACATCGACGAATTCGTGCGCCTGGGGCGCGAGGAGATGGCCAACCCGGCAAGCGAATACACCGCCTTCGTCGAGCCGGGCAACGTCGTCACACGCCGCGTGGGCCTGCCAGCCGAGGCCGCCGACGCGCTGGGCGCCGCCCCCGCGCGCCTGCCGCAAATGCCCGGCTACCACCTGGTACGCCCGGGGCATGCGGGCATCACCATGGTCAACATTGGCGTGGGACCGGCCAACGCCAAGACGATTACCGACCACATTGCCGTGCTGCGTCCGCACGCCTGGCTGATGCTGGGCCACTGCGCCGGCCTGCGCCACACGCAGCAGCTGGGCGACTATGTGCTGGCCCACGCCTACGTGCGCGAGGACCATGTGCTGGACGAGGAGCTGCCGCTGTGGGTGCCGCTGCCGGCGCTCGCCGAGATCCAGGTGGCGCTGGAGCAGGCGGTGGCCGACGTCTCGCAGGTGGCGCCCGAGCAGCTCAAGCGCATCATGCGCACCGGCACCGTGGCCAGCACCGACAACCGCAACTGGGAGCTGCTGCAGGGCAACCTGCCGCAGCGGCGCTTCAGCCAGAGCCGCGCGGTGGCGCTGGACATGGAGAGCGCAACGATTGCCGCCAACGGCTTTCGCTTTCGCGTGCCCTACGGCACGCTCTTGTGCGTCAGCGACAAGCCGCTGCACGGCGAGATCAAGCTGCCCGGCATGGCCGACCAGTTCTACCGCGACCGCGTCGACCAGCACCTGCGCATCGGCATGCGCGCCATCGACATCCTGCGCGCCGGCGGCGTCGACCGCCTGCACAGCCGCAAGCTGCGCAGCTTTGCCGAAGTGGCGTTCCAGTAGGCGCTTTGGTCAGGCGGAGATCGGCTGCTGCGCCGCCAGCAGCGCCGCCGCCTCGCGCGCGGCGACGCGCCCCTCGTCGGTCGGCACCACCCACACTTCGATGCGGCTGTCGGCCGCGTGGATGGCCATGGACGCCGCGCCATTGCCATGCCCCTTGTCGTGGCCGCTGGCCAGGCGGTTGCGGCCCGCGTCGATGCGCAGCCCCATCCAGCCCAGCTGGGCGCAGACCTGCGCGCGCAGCACGGCGTCGTTCTCGCCAATGCCGCCGCTGAAGGCCAGCAAGTCCATGCCCTGCAGGCAGGCGGTGAGCGCCCCCGTCTCGCGCACCACGCGGTGGGTGAACAGGTCGATGGCGCGGTGCGCGTCGTCGTTGCCGTCGGCGGCCTCGGTGCGCAGGCGGCGCATGTCGGCCGAGATGCCCGACACGCCAAGCAGTCCCGACTGCTTGTACAGCAGTGCCTCGATCTGCGCGCGCTCCCAGCCCTGCTCCAGCAGGTACAGCAGCACGCCGGGATCGAGCGCGCCGCTGCGCGTGCCCATCATCAGCCCGTCGAGCGCGGAAAACCCCATGGTCGTCGCCACGCTCGCGCCGTCGCGCACCGCGCACAGGCTGGCGCCGTTGCCCAGGTGGGCCATCACGACGCGCCCGCTCGCGCGCAGCGTCTTCTTCTGCAGCACCGACAGGATGTACTGATAGGACAGCCCGTGAAAGCCGTAGCGGCGCACGCCCTGCTCGCGCACGCTGGCGGGCAGCGCAAACATGGCCGCCACCTCGGGCATGTGGGCGTGAAAGGCGGTGTCGAAGCACGCCACCTGCGGCACGCCGGAAAACGCCGCGCGCAGCCGCCGTATGCCCAGCAGGTTGTGCGGCTGGTGCAGCGGCGCCATCGAGTTGAAGCGCGCCAGCTGCTCCAGCACCGCGTCGGTCACCAGCACGCTGCCCGTGTACACGCCTCCGCCGTGCACCACGCGGTGGGCCACGGCCTGCATGCGTGCGCCCGCGCCCTCGAACGTGGTCAGCAGCTCGCCCAGGCGCTGCAGCGCGGCGGCGAACGCCTGCTCGGGGTCGGTGGGGGGCAGCGTCTCATGGTGGTGCAGGCCGCGCAGCTGCCAGTCCAGCGCGGGCGTGCCGCCGGGCTCCAGGCCCTGGACCTGGCCCGACAGGATGTCGGGCAGCACCTCGCCGTTTTTCAAAGGATGCAGCGAGAACTTGAGCGAGGACGAACCGGCGTTGACGGCAAGAATGGCCATGTTGAATCGTGTGCAAAGTTGGAGGGAATCAGCCCTGCTTCCAGGCGTCGGCCTGGCGCTGCCGGCGCTGGGCGTGGGCGACCAGCAATGCCAGCACGGCCGACGAGGCGCGGGCGCGCTCGCCGTCGGCGCGGCTGGTCAGCGCAATGGGCACGCGCGCGCCCAGCACTAGGCCCGAGCCGCTGGCGCCGGCCAGGTATTCGAGCTGCTTGGCCAGCATGTTGCCGCTCTCCAGATCTGGCGCGACCAGGATGTCGGCCTGGCCGGCGACGGACGAGGTAATGCCCTTGATGCGCACCGCGTCCATCGACACCGCGTTGTCGAACGCCAGTGGCCCATCCAGCAGGCCGCCGGTGATCTGGCCGCGGTCGGCCATCTTGCACAGCGCGGCCGCGTCCAGCGTCGAGGCGATGGCGGGCGTCACCGTCTCGACGGCCGACAGAATGGCCACGCGCGGCTGCTCCTCGCCCATGACGCGCACGAAGTCGATGGCGTTCTGCACGATGTCGACCTTGTCCTGCAGGCTGGGCGCGATGTTGATCGCTGCGTCGGTGATGTACAGCGGCTTGGCGTACAGCGGAGCGTCGAAGCGGAACACGTGCGACAGGCGCCGGCCGCTGCGCAACTGCGGCTGGGCCAGAACGGCTTTCAGCAGCTCGTCGGTGTGCAGGCTGCCCTTCATCAGCATCTCGACCTCCTGGCGCGCGGCCATTTGCGCGGCCAGATCGGCCGCGGCGTGGCTGTGCTCGACGGCGATGACCTGCACGCCCTCCAGCGACAGCCCGGCCTCGTCCGCCGTGCGGCGGATGCGCCCCTCGGGGCCGATCAGCACCGGCACGATCAGACCGTGCGCGGCGGCGCTCAAGGCGCCCTGGAGGGAACCCGCGTCCACCGGATGCACGACGGCGCAGCGCGCGGCCGGCAGGCCCTTGGCCTGGCCCAGCAGCGCGTTGAAGCGCGCCTCGGGGTCGAACAGCTGCAGGTGCGGCGCGTTGATGCGCTGCACGCGCTCCTTGTGCTGGGGCGGCAGCAGGTGTGCCTCGCCGTGCAGCACCAGGTCGCCATGCTGGTTGGTCACCTGGCAGTCCATCACGACGTGTTTCTTCTCGTCGTCCCTGGACTTGACGGTGGCCTGCACCGTGAGCGTGTCGCCCACGTGCACCGGCTTGGTGAACCACAGCTGCTGGCCCAGGTAAATCGTCCCCGGCCCGGGCAGCTGCGTGCCCAGCAGCGCCGAGATCAGCGACGCGCACAGCATGCCGTGGGCGATCACGCCGTGGAACAGCGTGGCGTTGGCGTACTGCGGGTTCAGGTGCGCGGGGTTGATGTCGCCCGAGACGGCGGCAAAGGCCAGGATGTCGCGCTGCGTGACGGTGCGCACCAGGCGCGCGCTGCGGCCCACGGCCAGCTCGTCGTAGGTGACGCTCTCCATCCAGTCCCGTGCGGTATCGGTTTCGCTGCTCATGGCGTCTGTTCTTTCGTTGCGGGTTGGGTTGAAGAAGGCGGTGCGGCGCCGTTCTCAGTCGGCGTAGCGCACCATCACGTAGTCGCCCGGTGCGTCGGCCAGCGCGTGCGCCGGGTCGATCGGCCTGGCCGCCACCGGCTTGCCCGAGCGCTCGGCGATCCAGGCGTGCATGGCCTCCCACCACGATCCCTGCACCGTCGGCGCGTGCTGTTTCCAGTCCTCGGGGTCGACCCAGCCCTGGTTGCTGCATTCGGTGCAGTCGATCTGGTAGCTGCGCCGCGGATGGCCGGGCTCGCTGACGATGCCGGCGTTGTGCCCGCCCTCGGCCAGCACGAAGGTCAGCTGGGTGCTGGTCTGCAGGTGGATCTTGTAGACCGACTTCCAGGGCGAGACATGGTCGCGCGTCGTCGCCACGACCAGCATGGGCGCGTCAATGTCCATCAGCGCCACGGTGGAGCCGGCAAAGCGGTACTGGCCCGAGGCCAGCGCGTTGTTCAGGAACAGCGCGTCCAGGTACTCGGCGTGCATGCGCGCGGGCAGGCGCGTGGTGTCGGCGTTCCAGCTCATCAGGTCGAAGCTGGCGTCGTCCTCGCCCATCAGGTAGCGGCGCGTGTTGCGCCCCCACAGCAGGCTGCGCGCGGCAAGGTAGATGAAGGAGCCGCCCATCTGCCGCCCCGACATGTAGCCGCGCTCGTTCATGCGCTGGCGCAGCGTGGCCAGCTGCTCGGCGTCGATGAACACGCCCAGCTCGCCGGGATCGCTGAAGTCGGTCTGCGCCGCCAGCAGGATGACCGAAGCCAGCTCGGGCAGGTCATCCGGGATCAGCTCGCGCTCGCGCTCGGTGCGCGCCTTCCTTGGCTTGTGCGCCAGCCGCCCCAGCGTTGCCGCGACGATCGCGAGGAACGTGCCGCCCAGGCAGTAGCCCAGCGCATGCACGCGCGGGCGGCCACTGAGCTGCTTGACCGCGGCCAGCGCAGCCAGCACGCCGCTGGAGAGGTAGTCCTGCATCTTCAGGTCGCGGTCGCCGGCGTCGGGGTTGCGCCAGGAGATGACGAAGACCGTGTGGCCCTGGCCAACCAGGTACTTGACCATGGAGTTGTGCGGCGACAGGTCCAGGATGTAGTACTTCATGATGCACGAGGGCACGATGAGCACCGGCTCGGGCAGCACCTTGCCGGTCGTGGGGCTGTACTGGATCAGCTCGATCAGGTGGTTGCGAAACACCACCTTGCCCGGCGTCACCGCCACGTCGCGCCCCACGGCGTAGGGCAGCGGCTCCAGCCGCCCGGACGACGGATCGGAGCGTGCGTTGAAATATTCCTGCAGATCCTGCAGAAAGTACTGGTAGCCATCGAGCAGCGATCGCCCGCCCGTCTCCTGCGCCAGGCGCAGCACCTCGGGGTTGGTGAGCAGCCAGTTGGACGGCGACAGCGCATCGAGCGCCTGCCCGGTGAAGAAATTCACCATGTGCTGGTGGTGCTTGGACATGCCGCCGCACTGCTGCGCGGCCTCGCGCCACCACGCGTCGCTGGCCTGGTAGCCGGCCTTCAGCCAGCGGTAGGGCCACTGGTTCCACAGCGGGTCGGCAAAGCGCGCGTCCTTGTCGGGCTCGTCGCCTGGCAGTGCCATCACGCCGTGCTGCCAGGCCTGGGCGCCCAGCTCCCAGGCGCGCTGCGCCAGCACCGACTGGCGCCCCGGCGAGGCCATCAGGTGCATCGCCCAGTCGGCCTGCGCCAGCGCCAGCGCAATCGGCGACAGGCCGCCGGCGGCGCGCGCCATGCGGCCCTTGACGCTGGCGTCCATCGCGTGCGCGGCTTCGTGCTGGCGTTGGCGCACCTCGTCGAACAAAGGCATTTGGGCGGGAATGTGTTCAGGCATGGCGGCAGGCTCCTATTTCCTATCGGGCAGGGGTTCCGACCTGCCTTTATTGCATTGCAACAAAACCCCTGCGGCTGTCCCCTGTTTGACAGGCCTCGGCATTACCGCCATCTGCGGGGCGAAAGCGCCGGGATCAAGCGGCCTGCCGGCAGATCATGTCGGCCGCCTTCTCGGCAATCATCACCGTCGGCGCATTGGTGTTGCCGCTGGTGATGCGCGGCATGACCGAGGCGTCCACCACCCGCAGGCCTTGCACGCCGTGCACGCGCAACTGGGCGTCGACCACGTCCAGCGCGCCCGGCCCCATGCGGCAACTGCCGACCGGGTGGTAAATCGTGTCTGCCTTGTCGCGGATGAACCGGGCAATGGCCTCGTCGGTCTGCGCCTGTGCCGAATACTCCAGCTCGCGCCCGCCCAGTGCGGCCAGTGCCGGCTGGCGCAGGATGTCGCGCATCAGATGCACTCCGCGCACCATGCGCTGCAGGTCGCGCTCTTCCTGCAGAAAGGCCGGATCGATCAGCGGCGCGGCCAGCGCATCGGCGCTGGCCAGCTGCACGCTGCCGCGGCTGTCGGGCTGCAGCAGGCAGACATGGCAGGAATAGCCATGGCCCCAGCTGGGCGTGCGCCCGTGGTTGATCAGCTTGCCGACGACGAAATGCAACTGCAGGTCGGGCACGGCCAGCGCCGGGTCGCTCTTGAGAAAGCCGCCCGCCTCGGCAAAGTTGGTCGTCAGCAGCCCGGTGCGCTCGCTGCGCCACTGCAGCACGGCGCGCAGCAGGTTCCACGCGCCCCTGGGCGACACGCCAAAGGTATCGGTCAGGCGCGGTGCGCTCATCACCTGCACCACGTCCGGGTGGTCGTGCAGGTTCTGGCCCACGCCCGGCAGGTCGTGCACCACGGCCACGCCGTGGCGCTGCAGCAGATCGCCCGGCCCCACGCCCGACAGCTGCAGGATGTGCGGCGAACGCAGCGCACCGGCGCACAGCAGCACCTCGCGCGTGACCTGTTCGCGGTGCACCTGGCCGTCCTTCAGGTACTCGACGCCGGTGGCGCGCCGCTGCCCGTCGAACAGAATGCGCGTGACATGGGCGCCAGTGACCAGGGCCAGGTTGGAGCGCCCCAGGTGCGGCGTGAGATAGCCCTTGGCCACGCTGTGGCGCTCGCCATTCTTGTGCGTGACCTGGTACAGGCCCACGCCTTCGAGCCGGGCGCCGTTGAAGTCATCGTTGCGCGCGTGGCCGGCCTGTACGCCGGCCTCGACGAAGCAGCGACTGACCCGCCTTGGCGAGCGCAGGTCGGCCACGTGAAGCGGGCCACTGTCGCCATGCCAGTCGTCCAGCCCGCGCTCGTTGCCCTCGGCGCGCTTGAACCAGGGCAACACGTCGGCCCAGCCCCAGCCGGGGTTGCCCTCTGCGGCCCAGTAGTCGTAATCGCTGGCGTGGCCGCGCATGTAAATCATCGCGTTGATCGAGCTGGAGCCGCCCACCACCTTGCCGCGCGGCTGGTAGCCCCGGCGCCCGCCCAGCCCCTCTTGCGCCACCGTCGTCTCGCCCCAGTTGAAACTGCCGCGCGCGGCCATCACGGCCAGGCCCGCGGGGCAGTGAATCAGCACGCTGTCGTCGCGCGGGCCGGCTTCGAGCAGCAGCACGCGCACGCCGCGCTCCTGCGTCAGCCGCCCGGCCAGCACGCTGCCGGCCGACCCGGCACCGATCACGATGTAGTCGTACATACGTTCTCCTGAGGATGTCACCTGTGATGCTGCACCGCACGATAAACGGGCTAACATCGCACGATTGATTGGCTTTTTAACATCGGGCAGGGGTTGACATGACGATTTCGACAGTGGGCATCATCGGCGCGGGCACCATGGGCAACGGCATCGCCCAGGCATGCGCGGTCAAGGGCATCGACGTGGTGATGGTGGACATCTCCGATGCCGCCGTGCAAAAAGGCATCGCCACCGTGGCCGCCAGCCTGGATCGGCTGATCAAGAAGGAAAAAATCACCGCCGCCGACAAGGACGCGGCGCTCGCACGCATCAAGGGCAGCACCCAGTACGACGCGCTGAAGACCGCGCAGCTGGTCATCGAGGCCGCCACCGAGAACGAGACGCTCAAGGTCAAGATCCTGCAGCAGGTCGACGCCCTCGTCGCACCCGAGGTCATCATCGCCTCCAACACCTCGTCGATCTCGATCACCAAGCTGGCCGCCGCCACCAGCCGCGCAGAGCGCTTCATAGGCATGCACTTCTTCAACCCGGTGCCGATGATGGCGCTGGTGGAAATCATCCGCGGCCTGCAGACTTCCGACGACACGCACGACCGCGTCAAGGCACTGGCCGAGCGCCTGGGCAAGAGCCCGATCACCGTGAAGAACGCCCCGGGCTTCGTCGTCAACCGCATCCTGGTGCCGATGATCAACGAGGCCTTCTTCGTGCTGGCCGAGGGCCTGGCCACGCCCGAGGACATCGACGCCGGCATGAAGCTGGGCTGCAACCACCCCATCGGCCCGCTGGCGCTGGCCGACATGGTCGGCCTGGACGTGTGCCTGGCCGTGATGGACGTCTACCTGCAGGAATTTGGCGACAGCAAATACCGCGCCTGCCCGCTGCTCAAGGAATACGTCGCCGCCGGCCGCCTGGGCCGCAAGACGGGGCGTGGGGTGTATCAGTATTGAGCCGAGCGAGCGCTGCCGCTCATGGAAAGCGAATCTGAGAAAGATACGTCTCGCAGTGGCCGAGTTGAGCGAGCCGCCAATTGTCCTTGGAATGGTGTCGTGATCTTGGCCGATTTGACACCATTGGCCTCAAAAGCAATGACATAAGTGCTGTGGGCGCTGGGCGCCGAGTCATTCGCCAGCCGGGGCCCGGCGTACAGGCCCGAAGGCTGGCTCGCGCAAATTCAGGAGCCTTGCCATACGCGCGTTTGCGAGCAGTTCTTCGCTGCAGCGCATCAACAGCTCGCGCAGTGTCATGGACTCTGCCTCGCTGCGATCGATGAAGATGCCGCGCCGCATCTCAGGCTCGATGGTGGCGGCCCAATCCTGGGCGTCGCGCTTGCTCTCGAAGGTGCCGCTGGCCACTTTAAAGCCCCTGCGCCGCACGATAGCCTGATACTGGAATTGCCTGTTTACGGACTGCCGGCTTGCGCCGGCGATGAATTGTCCGTCTACACAAATTCTGTACACCCTCGGATCTCCCGATAGCCCTACATGAAGGATTCGACGGCAAGGCACGAGGAGGATTCAACACTTTACGAGAACATAACCAAAAAAAAGCTTACGACAAATCGTAAGCCTTTGATTTTATTGGTTGCGCGAGAAGGATTTGAACCTCCGACCTTTGGGTTATGAGCCCAACGAGCTACCAGACTGCTCCATCGCGCGATATAGATTATACCCTAGCTTTTAGGCGTTCGCCTCAGCTTCCGCATTTTTATCTTCAGCACGGTCAACCAGCTCGACATAGGCCATCGGAGCGTTGTCGCCCACGCGAAAACCCATCTTCAAAATGCGCGTGTAACCACCGGGACGGGCATTGAAGCGCGGCCCCAGGTCGTTGAACAGCTTGGTGACGCTGTCGCGGCTGCGCAGGCGGTTGAATGCCAGGCGGCGGTTGGCCAGGCTGTCGGTCTTGGCCAGCGTGATCATCGGCTCGATGACGCGGCGCAGTTCCTTGGCCTTGGGGACAGTGGTCTTGATGGCCTCGTGCTCGATGAGCGAGTTCATCATGTTCTGCAGCATCGCCAGGCGGTGCGCGCTGGTGCGATTGAGTTTGCGAAGGCCATTTCCGTGGCGCATGGTGCTTTCCTTTTACTTCAATTAATACGGGCAGCCGTATCAGGTACTGCCCGCTGCACTGACTCTCGAAGTGAGAGCCCAAGATTATATATCAGCGCTTTTCCAGACCGGCGGGCGGCCAGTTCTCCAACTTCATGCCCAGGGTCAGGCCACGCGAAGCCAGCACTTCCTTGATCTCGTTGAGCGACTTGCGGCCCAGGTTCGGGGTCTTGAGCAGCTCATTCTCGGTACGCTGGATCAGATCGCCGATGTAGTAGATGTTCTCTGCCTTCAGGCAGTTGGCCGAGCGCACCGTCAGCTCGAGTTCGTCGACCGGGCGCAGCAGGATGGGGTCGAAGGTCGACGCACCACGCTGGCTGCTGCCCTGCGCAGCGAAGATGTCTTCGCCGCCCTCGAGCTGAGCAAACACGGCCAGTTGCTCGACCAGAATCTTGGCCGAGGCGCGCACTGCGTCTTCGGCGGTGATCGCACCGTTGGTCTCGATGTCCAGCACCAGCTTGTCCAGGTCGGTGCGCTGTTCGACGCGGGCGCTCTCGACCGTGTAGCTCACACGCTTGATCGGCGAGAACGAAGCGTCCAACACGATGCGGCCAATCGACTTGGATGCCTCATCCGCATAGCGGCGCAGGTTGCCGGGTACGTAGCCGCGGCCCTTCTCAACCTTGATCTGCATGTCGAGCTTGCCGCCCTGGGACAGCGTGGCGATCAGGTGTTCCGGGTTGACGATCTCGACGTCGTGCGGCGTCTGGATGTCATGCGCCGTGACCACACCTTCGCCGTCCTTGCGCAGAGAGAGCGTTACTTCGTCGCGGTTGTGCAGCTTGAACACCACGCCCTTGAGGTTGAGCAGGATGTTGACCACGTCTTCCTGGACGTTGTCGATCGACGAAAACTCATGGACGACACCGGCGATCGTCACTTCAGTGACTGCATACCCGATCATGGACGAGAGCAGAACGCGGCGGATAGCGTTGCCCAGCGTATGGCCGTAGCCGCGCTCAAAAGGCTCCAGCGTGACTTCGGCGCGGTTGGCGCCGAGTTGCTCGACACTGATGGTCTTGGGCTTGAGCAAATTGGTTTGCATGCAGACTTCCTCTCAATACCCCCGGCTCGTTACACCGGTAAGGCTGATGAAGCACCCGCAGCGCAATGCCTTGCGGTGCGGGCGCGTTTTTGGAGTGATCTCAGGATTCAGAATCAACGCGAGTACAACTCGACGATCAGCGATTCGTTGATATCCGCACCAAACTCGTCGCGGTCGGGAGCCTTCTTGAAGACGCCTTCGACCTTCTCGGCGCTGACCTCAACCCAGGCGGCGATGCCCACTTGCTGGGCAAGCTGCAGGGCCTCGACGATGCGCGCCTGCTTCTTGGACTTCTCGCGCACTGCGACCACGTCGCCAACCTTGACCAGGTAGGAGGCGATGTTCACGCACTGGCCGTTGACGGTGATGGCCTTGTGCGACACCAGCTGGCGCGCTTCGCCACGGGTCGAGCCAAAGCCCATGCGGTAGACGACGTTGTCCAGGCGGCTTTCCAGCAGACCCAGCAGGTTGGCACCCGTGTTGCCCTTGCGGCGGTCGGCCTCTTCGAAGTAACGGCGGAACTGCTTTTCCAGCACGCCGTACATACGCTTGACCTTCTGCTTCTCGCGCAGCTGCAGACCGTAATCGGAGGTGCGCTGGCCCGAGGTGCGGCCGTGCTGGCCGGGCTTGGAGTCGAACTTGGCCTTGTCCGCGATTGAGCGGCGAGCGCTCTTGAGGAACAGGTCGGTGCCTTCACGGCGGGAGAGCTTGGCCTTGGGGCCGAGATAACGTGCCACTTGGTTTTCCTTGTCAATCAACTACCGCTGCCATGCAACAGCGGGAGCCACCAACGCGCAAGGCGTTTGGTGGCGGTGGGCTTCAAAAAAAGAATTAGATACGACGGCGCTTTTGAGGGCGGCAGCCGTTGTGGGGAACCGGCGTCACGTCGGAGATCGACGTGATGCGGATGCCCAGCGCACCCAGCGCGCGCACCGAAGACTCACGACCCGGGCCGGGACCCTTGATCTCGACATCCAGGTTCTTGATGCCCTGCTCCATGGCGGCGCGGCCAGCCACTTCCGAGGCCACCTGGGCAGCAAACGGCGTGGACTTGCGCGAACCCTTGAAACCCTGGCCGCCGGAGGAGGCCCAGGACAGGGAGTTGCCCTGGCGATCGGTGATCGTGATGATGGTGTTGTTGAACGAAGCGTGGACGTGAGCAACACCGTCAGACACGTTCTTGCGCACTTTTTTGCGAACGCGCTGCGCTGCGTTACTGGCAGGAGACTTGGCCATTGTGTTCTTTCAGTCCTTATTTCTTCAGTGCCGCTGCGCCCTTGCGCGGACCCTTGCGGGTGCGGGCGTTGGTGCGGGTGCGCTGGCCGCGCATGGGCAGGCCGCGGCGATGGCGGAAGCCCCGGTAGCAGCCGATGTCCATCAGGCGCTTGATGTTCATCGTGGTTTCGCGGCGCAGATCGCCTTCCAGCGTGAAATGCGCCAGCTGATCACGGATTTTTTCCAAGTCGGCGTCGGTCAAATCCTTGACCTTCTTGGAGTATTCGATGCCGCATGCTTCGCAGATCTTGCGTGCACGCGAACGCCCGATGCCGAAGATGGCCGTCAGACCAATCTCAGCATGCTGATGGGGCGGGATGTTGATACCAGCGATACGAGCCATGTGTGTCCTCTTTAAATCAGAATCAACCTTGGCGCTGCTTGTGGCGCTGGTCGGTGCAGATCACACGTACCACACCCTTGCGGCGGATGATCTTGCAGTTGCGGCAAATTTTCTTGACTGAGGCCGAAACTCTCATTGCATTCTCCTAAGCTTGTCCAATCGTTTCCGGCTTGCGGCACGGAAATTTCATACCAGTGCCCGCGACGAAACGATGGGCATCTCTTGATTGCAATTTCTGGCGAACCGAAGATTATAGGGCATACGCCAAAAATTGCGTTGGCAGTTTCACAGTGTCGTCTTGAAATTGGCTTTCTTGAGCAACGACTCGTACTGCTGGCTCATCATGTAGTTCTGCACCTGCGACATGAAGTCCATCGTGACGACCACGATGATCAACAGCGACGTTCCACCGAAATAGAACGGCACGTTATATTTCAGGATCAGGAATTCGGGCAGCAGGCACACCAGCGTGATGTAGATCGCACCCACCAGCGTCAGGCGCACCAGGATCTTGTCGATGTAGCGCGCCGTATGCTCTCCGGGGCGGACCCCGGGGATGAAGGCGCCACTCTTTTTCAGGTTGTCCGCGGTTTCCCGGCTATTGAAGACCAGGGCCGTGTAGAAGAAGCAGAAAAAGATGATGGCAGCCGCATACAGCAGCACATAGATCGGCTGTCCGGGTGTCAGCATGCCGGCCATGTCCTTGAGCCAGCGCATCGACTCACCCGCACTGAACCAGTTCACCACGGTGGCCGGCAGCAGGATGATGGACGAAGCGAAGATCGGCGGAATCACACCTGCCATGTTCAGCTTCAAGGGCAGGTGCGACGATTGTCCGCCATAGACCTTGTTGCCGACCTGGCGGCGCGCGTAGTTGACCAGGATCTTGCGCTGACCACGCTCGATGAACACCACGAAGTAGGTCACGAGCGCCACGATGGCGATGATCAGGATGGCCGCGATGACACTCATTGCACCGGTGCGCACCAGCTCCAGCATCCCACCGATCGCACTGGGCAGGCCCGCCGCGATACCAGCAAAGATCAGGATGGAAATGCCGTTGCCCAGACCACGCTCGGTGATCTGCTCGCCCAGCCACATCAGGAACATGCTGCCCGCCGTCAGACTGACCACTGCCGTCAGGCGAAAGCCAAAACCCGGGCTCAGCACCAGGCCTGCCGAGCTCTCCAGCGCCACGGCAATGCCGAGCGACTGGAAGATGCACAGGCCCAAGGTGCCATAGCGTGTGTACTGCGTGGTCTTGCGTCGGCCCGCCTCGCCCTCTTTCTTCAGTTGCTCGAACGTCGGAACGACGTAGGTCATCAGCTGCATGATGATCGACGCCGAGATGTACGGCATGATCCCCAGCGCGAAAACCGTGAAGCGCGACAGCGCTCCACCCGAGAACATGTTGAAGAGGTTGAGGATTCCGCCCTGCTGGCCGCTGAACAGCTGCTGCAGTTGGTTCGGGTCGATTCCCGGAACGGGAATGTGCGCACCGATGCGGTACACGACCAACGCGAGCAACAGGAAGACCAGGCGACGGCGCAGATCGCCGTACTTGCCCGTCTTTGCCAGTTGAACTGCGTTCGTAGCCACGTTTGTCCTTTACGCAGGTATCAGGCGACGCTGCCGCCAGCGGCCTCGATGGCCGCCTTGGCGCCAGCGGTCGCACCGATGCCGGTCAGCTTGACCGCCTTGGTGATCTCGCCGCTCTTGACGACCTTGACCACGCGGATCAGGTCGCCGACCAGGCCAGCGCTCTTGAGCGCCAGCAGATCGATCTCGGGCAGGCCCAGGCGGTCAAGCGTCGAGAGCGTGATCTCGGCGTTGAACTTGATCGTCTGCGACTTGAAGCCACGCTTGGGCAGGCGACGCTGCAGCGGCATCTGGCCGCCTTCGAAGCCCACCTTGTGGTAGCCGCCCGAACGCGACTTCTGGCCCTTGTGGCCACGACCCGCGGTCTTGCCCAGGCCGGAGCCGATGCCGCGGCCGACGCGGCGCTTGGCGTGCTTGGCGCCGTCTGCGGGCTTGATGCTATTGAGTTCCATCATCAATCCTTTACAGAACCTTCACCAGGTAGGCGACCTTGTTGATCATGCCGCGCACCTCAGGCGAATCCTTCAACTCGCTGATGCTGTTGAGCTTGCGCAGGCCCAGGCCGCGCACGGTCGCGCGGTGCGACTCCTTGGTACCGATGATGCTGCGCACCAGCTGCACCTTGATGGTTTGTTGGGTTGTCATGCAATACCTTCCTGTCAGGCGTTGAACAGGTCTTCGACCTGCTTGCCACGCTTGGAAGCCACTTCAGCCGGGGTCGTGGAATTGGCCAGAGCGTCCAGCGTCGCACGCACCATGTTGTAGGGATTGGACGAACCATGGCTCTTGGCCACGATGTCGGTGATCCCCATCACTTCGAACACGGCGCGCATCGGGCCGCCGGCGATGATGCCGGTACCCTTGGGAGCGGGAGCCAGCATGACGCGGGCGGCACCGTGGTGGCCGTTCACGTCGTGGTAGATCGTCCCGTCGCGCAGCGACACCTTCATCAGCTTGCGGCGTGCTTCTTCCATCGCCTTTTGCACGGCGGCGGGCACTTCCTTGGACTTGCCCTTGCCCATGCCAATACGGCCATCACCGTCGCCCACCACGGTCAGCGCAGCGAAGCCGAGGATACGACCACCCTTCACGACCTTGGTGACGCGGTTGACCGCGATCATTTTTTCGCGCAGACCGTCGTCACGACCTTCGTCTTGCACCCTGGGAGAAAATTTCGCCATTGTTATCTGCTCCGCTTAGAACTGCAGGCCCGCTTCGCGGGCGGCTTCTGCCAATGCCTTGACACGGCCGTGGTAGGCGTAGCCTGCACGGTCGAAAGCCACCTTCTCGATGCCGGCGGCCTTGGCCTTCTCGGCAATGCGCTTGCCGATGGCAGTGGCCGCGGTGGCGTTGCCGCCCTTGCCGGCGCCGCCGATGGCCTGGCGCACCTCGGCCTCCAGCGTGGAGGCACTGGCCAGCACCTTGGTGCCATCGCTGGAGATCACATTGGCGTAGATGTGCAGATTGGTACGGTTCACCGTCAGACGTGCCACGCCCTGCTGTGCAATGCGGATGCGCGTTTGACGCGCGCGGCGCAGACGCTGCTCTTTCTTGGTCAACATGCTGCAGTTCCTTACTTCTTCTTGGTCTCTTTGATCACGACGCGCTCATCCGCATAGCGGATGCCCTTGCCCTTGTAGGGCTCGGGCGGGCGAACGGCGCGGATCTCGGCGGCCAACTGGCCGACGCGCTGACGGTCGGCACCTTTGATCACGACTTCGGTCGGCGTCGGGCAGGCCACGGTGATGCCCGCGGGCATCTCGAAGTCCACCGGATGCGAGAAGCCGACGTTCATGTTCAGCTTGGAGCCCGAGGCCGAGGCCTTGAAGCCCACGCCGATCAGCGACAGCTTTTTCTCGAAACCCTTGCTCACGCCGACGACCATGTTGTTCACCAGCTGGCGCACGGTGCCGCTCATGGCGTTGGCTTCACGGGAAGCGTCGACCGGCTCGAACGACAGCTTGCCGTCGTTGCTGGTCACCTTGACCAGCGTGTTCTGGGCCATGGCCAGCGAACCGCCGGCGCCCTTCACGCTGATCTGTTGTGCATCGATGGCCACATCCACGCCTGCGGGGATCTGGACCGGCATTTTTGCTACGCGAGACATTTCAGTATTTCTCCTTCAATGCCCGTCAGGCCACATAGCACAGCACTTCGCCGCCGACACCGGTGGCACGCGCCTTGCGGTCGGTCATCACACCCTTGGGGGTGGTGACGATGGCCACGCCCAGGCCGTTCATGACCTGTGGAATGGCGCCTGCACCCTTGTACACGCGCAGGCCGGGGCGGCTCACGCGCTCGATGCGCTCGATCACCGGGCGACCGGCGTGGTACTTCAGGGCGATTTCAAGTTCGGACTTGCCGGCTTCGGTCTTGACCTGGAAGCCGTCGATATAGCCCTCATCCTTGAGCACCTGCGCGATGGCGATCTTCACCTTGGAAGAAGGCGCCGAAACGGTGGCCTTGGACACCATTTGCGCATTGCGGATGCGGGTCAGCAAGTCAGCGATGGGATCACTCATGCTCATATTGTTCTCTCCTGCTTCGCTTACCAGCTGGCCTTGGTGACGCCGGGAATGTCGCCGGCGAACGCCAGTTCACGGATCTTGGAGCGACCCAGACCAAACTGACGGAAGGTGCCACGCGGGCGGCCGGTGATTTCGCAACGGGCGCGCTGGCGCGTCGGGTTGGCGTTGCGCGGCAGCTTCTGCAGACCCAGGCGGGCTGCGTCGCGCTCTTCGTCGCTGCGCTTGGCATCGCCGGCAATCGCCTTCAGTTCTGCGTACTTGGCAGCGTACTTGGCGGCCAGTTTTTCGCGCTTGAGTTCGCGCTGGATCAAAGATACTTTAGCCATTGCGCTGCCTTCAGTTCTTGAACGGGAAACGGAAACCAGTCAGAAGCGCCTTGGCTTCCTCGTCGTTCTTGGCCGTCGTCGTGATGCTGATGTTCAGGCCACGCAGGGCGTCGACCTTGTCGTACTCGACCTCAGGAAAGATGATCTGTTCCTTGACGCCGATGTTGTAGTTGCCGCGGCCGTCGAACGCACGCCCCGAAATACCGCGGAAGTCACGCACGCGCGGCAGGGCCACGGTGACGAAACGGTCGAGGAATTCGTACATGCGCACACCGCGCAGCGTGACCATGCATCCAATGGCCTGGCCTTCGCGGATCTTGAAGCCAGCAATGGCCTTGCGCGCCTTGGTCACCACGGGCTTCTGGCCGGCGATCTTGGTCAGATCGGCAACCGCGTTGTCCATGATCTTCTTGTCGGCAACGGCCTCGCTCACGCCCATGTTCAGGGTGATCTTGGTCAGGCGCGGGACTTCCATGATCGATTTGTAGCCGAACTTTTCCTTCAGTTCGCCCGCGATCTTTTCACGATAGAGTTTTTGCAGTCGTGCCATGTTTACCCCTTAGGCAGCCTTGATTTCGGCGCCGCTGGACTTGAACACGCGCACGCGCTTGCCATCGTCCTGCACCTTGATACCCACGCGATCGGCCTTGCCCGTGGTCGCGTTGTAGATGGCGACGTTGGACTGATGGATCGGCATGGCCTTTTCCACGATGCCGCCCGTCGTACCCTTCATCGGGTTGGGCTTGACGTGCTTCTTCACCTGGTTGATGCCTTCGATCACCAGGTGGGTGTCGTCCTTGCGCAGCAGCACCGTGCCACGCTTGCCCTTGTCACGGCCGGCAATGACGATGATCTCGTCGCCCTTGCGAATCTTGTTCATGTCGCGCGTCCTCAGAGAACTTCAGGAGCCAGGGACACGATCTTCATGAAGCGCTCGGAGCGCAGTTCACGCGTCACGGGGCCGAAGATGCGGGTGCCGATGGGCTCCAGCTTGGCGTTGAGCAACACTGCAGCGTTGCCGTCGAATTTGATGAGCGAACCGTCAGGGCGGCGCACGCCCTTGGCCGTGCGCACCACCACCGCGCTGTAGATCTCGCCTTTCTTGACGCGACCACGCGGAGCGGCTTCTTTCACACTCACCTTGATGATGTCGCCGACACCTGCATAACGCCGCTTGGATCCGCCCAGCACCTTGATGCACTGAACAGACTTGGCGCCGGTGTTGTCGGCAACCTCTAAACGAGATTCTGTCTGGATCATTTCAATATTCCCAACTTGCTCCAGCGGGCCATTCACCGGACCGCCGGTCAGTCTTGGTCCCGTCGTCCATGCCGCAAACCACTTGCAGCACTTCCCGCTGGGAAGAAAACTCCGCACGCAATTAGTGCGAAGCCGCGTATTCTCGCAGTATTTTTCTGGCCCGTCAAACAGTTGCAGCATCCGCCGGCGACGGAACATGGCTGTACTGTTGCGCCAACGCCTCGAACTCGGCCAGCGCCGGCCGTTGCACGCCCTCGCTGCGCAGAATGTCTGCCACCTGCGGCGCCAATTGCGCCGCCTGGCGCGCATCGAGAAACAGCAGGCGGCAGCGCCGCGCCAGCACGTCCTCGACGGTGCGCGCATATTCGTAGCGCACCGCAAAGCGCACCATGGCCTCGCTCAGCCCGGGCGCAAGCCACTGGCTGGCGCCCGGCAGCGCCTGCACCTGGTCGGCCTCGCTGCCATAGGAATGCAGGCCCTGGGCGTCGCACATGCGGTGGCGCACCGGCTGCGATGGCGCGCCGACCAGCGGCAGATCCACCGTGATGCCCGCCGGGCGCTGTGCCAGCAGCCGCTCATCCATGCATTTTTGCAGCACGTCCTCGGCCATCGCCCGGTAGGTGGTCCACTTGCCGCCCGTGACCGTGACCAAGCCGCTCGCGCTTGCCAGC
This sequence comes from Comamonas faecalis, assembly GCF_039538025.1. Classification (NCBI taxonomy): domain Bacteria; kingdom Pseudomonadati; phylum Pseudomonadota; class Betaproteobacteria; order Burkholderiales; family Comamonadaceae; genus Comamonas; species Comamonas faecalis. Next base: position 68,171 of record NZ_BAABBP010000004.1, on the reverse strand, counting down.
ACCGTGTGCTCGCGGCTGATGGCCTTGGTGTTGCCGCCCTCGTCGTCGGCTGGCTTGACCAGCGGACGCAGCCCCACCCAGATGCTGCGCACATCGGCGGCAGTCGGCGCGCGGCGCAGGTATTTGGCCGCCTCGCCCAGGATGAATGCGACTTCCTCGGGGAAGGCCTGCGGCTCGCGCGCATGGTCCTGGCGCGGGCTGTCGGTCGTACCCAGGATGACTTTGCCCAGCCACGGCACGGCGAACAGCACCCGTCCGTCGGCGGTCTTGGGCACCAGCAGCGCATGGTCGGACGGCAGAAAGTCGCGGTCGACCACGATGTGCACGCCCTGGCTGGGCGCCACCATGGGCTTGAGCGTGCGGCCCGCGGCCTGCGCGTCCAGCGCGCGCACCTCATCGACCCACACGCCGGTGGCGTTGACCACGGCGCGTGCGCGCACCGTCAGGCGCCGGCCGGTTTCAAGATCCTCGCAGACCGCGCCACTCACCTTGCCGCCCTCGTGCAGCAGCTCGCGCACAGGGCAGTAGTTGACCAGCAACGCGCCGCGCTGGGCCGCGCTACGCGCCAGCGCCAGCGCCAGGCGCGCATCGTCGAACTGGCCGTCCCAGTACTTCACCGCGCCCTTCAGGCCCTCGGCCTGCACCGTGGGCAGGCATTGCAGCGTCTGCATGCGGCCGAGAAACTGCGTCGCGCCCAGGCCCGCGCGGCCGGCCAGCGCGTCGTAGGCCACCAGGCCGGCGCCATAGAACGGCGTTTCCCACCATTTGTAGGATGGCATCACGAAGGCCAGCGGCTGCGCCAGGTGCGGCGCGTTGTGCAAGAGCGTGGTGCGCTCGTGCAGCGCCTCGCGCACCAGACCGATGTTGCCCTGCGCCAGGTAGCGCACACCGCCGTGCACCAGCTTGGTGGCGCGCGACGAGGTGCCCTTGGCAAAGTCCAGCGACTCCAGCAGCACCACCGAGAACCCGCGCGCCGCGGCGTCCAGCGCCACGCCCAGGCCGGTGGCGCCGCCGCCGATGACGAGCAGGTCATAGGTCTGCGGCTGCGCCAGGCGCTGCAGCAGGGCGGCGCGGTCGGTGGGCAATGCCGATGGCGTGGGTTGCTCGGTTGCAATCATCGTGGTCTTCCTGTGGTGCGCGGTGCGCGACGCCTGTTACGCTTTCAAAGGTTCGGTCGAACAAATTCGTTTATGTTCGTTTTGCTTCGTTTTTGATTATATTCCGTGCTTTCCTTCGACGCACCCGCCATGAACCACAACCCGCGCCAGCTCCGCCTGCTGCACACCGTGCAGCAGAACCAGTCGGCCAGCGTCGAGCACCTGGCCGATCTGCTGGGCGTGACGCTGCAGACCGTGCGCCGCGACATCCAGCGCCTGTCCGAGCAGGGGCTGCTGGTGCGCTTTCACGGCGGCGCGCGCGTACCCGGTTCCACGGTGGAAAACCTGGAGCACACGCAGCGCGAAACCCTCAACGCCGAGGGCAAGCGCCGCATTGCGCAGGCCGTGGCACAGGCCGTGCCCCACCACTGTTCGCTGATCCTGAACATCGGCACCACGACCGAGGCGATTGCCCGTGCGCTGGTGCACCACCAGGGCCTGCGCGTGATCACCAACAACCTGAACGTGGCGGCCACGCTGTCGAGCAATCCCGACTGCGAGGTCATCGTCGCCGGCGGCGTGGTGCGCTCGCGCGACCGCGGCATCATCGGCGAGGCCGCAGTCGACTTCATCCGCCAGTTCCGCGTCGACATCGCATTGATCGGCATCTCGGGCATCGAGTCCGACGGCACGCTGCGCGACTTCGACCTGCGCGAGGTCAAGGTGGCTCAGGCCATCATCGGCCAGTCACGCGAGGTGTGGCTGGCGGCCGATCACAGCAAGTTCAACCGACCGGCCATGGTCGAAGTCGCCACGCTGGCGCAGGTCGACCGCCTGTTCACCGACGCGCCGCCGCCCAAGCCCTTCCCAGCGCTGCTGCAGGAATCCGAGGTGCGGTGCACCATCGCCCAGCCCTGAACACATCCAAAAACCCGACACCCGCCATGACCTACCTGCTTGCCCTCGACCAGGGAACCTCCAGCTCGCGCAGCATCGTGTTCGACGAGCACGGGCGCATCGTCGCGCTGTCGCAGCAGGAGCTGCCGCAGATCTTTCCGCAGCCCGGCTGGGTCGAGCACGACCCGCGCGTGATCTGGCACACCCAGCTGGCCACGGCCGCGCAGGCGCTGGCGCAGGCCGGCCTGCGGGCGGGCGACATCCGCGCGCTGGGCATCACCAACCAACGCGAGACCACGGTGCTGTGGAACCGTGCCACCGGCCAGCCGGTGCACCACGCCATCGTCTGGCAGGATCGGCGCGCCGAGCCGCTGTGCGCCCAGCTGCGCGAGCAGGGCCACGGCCCGCTGATCCAGCAGAAAACCGGCCTGCTGATCGACGCCTATTTCTCGGCCACCAAGCTGCGCTGGCTGCTGGACAACGTGCCCGGCGCGCGCGAGGCGGCCGAGCGCGGCGAGCTGGCGTTTGGCACCGTCGACAGCTGGCTGATCTGGCAGCTGACCGGCGGGCGTCGCCACGTGACCGACGTCTCCAACGCCAGCCGCACCATGCTGCTGAACGTGCACACCAACCAGTGGGACGACGAACTGCTGGAGCTGCTGTGCATCCCGCGCGCGCTGCTGCCCGAGGTGCTGCCCTCCTCGGGCGACTTCGGCACCACCGATGCCAGCGTGCTGGGCGCGCCGATCGCGATCGGCGGCGTCGCCGGCGACCAGCAGGCAGCGCTGTTCGGCCAGGCCTGCTTTGGCGCCGGCATGGCCAAGAACACCTACGGCACCGGCTGCTTCATGCTGATGCACACCGGCGACCAGTTCCAGACCAGCCACAACGGCCTGCTCACCACCAGCGCCGCACAGACCGGCAGCGCACCGCAATACGCGCTGGAGGGCAGCGTCTTCGTCGGCGGCGCCGTCGTGCAATGGCTGCGCGACGGCCTGCGCGCCATCGAGCACAGCGGCCAGGTGCAGCAGCTGGCCGAGAGCGTGCCCGACTCCGGCGGCGTGATGCTGGTGCCGGCCTTCACCGGTCTGGGCGCGCCCTACTGGAAACCCGACGCGCGCGGCACCATAACCGGGCTCACGCGCGGCAGCACGCTGGCGCACATCGCGCGCGCCGCGCTCGAATCGATTGCCTACCAAAGCGCCGCGCTGCTCACCGCGATGGGGCGCGACGCCGTGGCCGCCGGCGGCCACCCGGTCAGCGAATTGCGCGTGGACGGAGGCGCCTGCGTCAACGACCTGCTGATGCAGTTCCAGGCCGACCTGCTGGGCATTCCGGTGGTGCGTCCGGCCTGCATCGAAACCACCGCGCTGGGCGCCGCCTACCTGGCCGGCCTGGCCAGCGGCGTGTACCGCAGCACCAGCGAGATTGCCCAGCTGTGGCAGGCGCAGCGGCGTTTCGAGCCGACGATGGCGCGTGGCCAGGCCCAGGCGCTGATGCAGCGCTGGGAACACGCCGTCGCCCAGGCGGCACTGGAGCGTGCATAGCGCAAGCGGCGCAGCCCGCGCTGGCCACCCGAGCGACTATCTTCCCCCCCTTTTTTCGAGGCCTTCGATGCCAACGCACACCACAACAACGCACCTCACCATTGCCTTCATCGGCGGCGGCAACATGGCCAACGCCTTGATCGGCGGACTGATTGCCCAAGGCCAGCCTGCCGCGCAAATCGAGGTGGTCGAGCCCTGGGACGAGGCGCGTGCGCGCTTGTTGCAAAGCTTCGGCGTCACCGCGCAGGCCGCGCCCGGTGCGGCGCTTGCACGCGCCGACCTGGTGGTCTGGGCCGTCAAGCCGCAAACCTTTCGTGACGCCGCGCACGCCGCTGCCCCGCACCTGCCCACAACAGCACTGCACCTGAGCGTGGCCGCCGGCATTCCCACGGCCAGCATCGCGCGCTGGCTGGGCAGCGACCGCATCGTGCGTGCCATGCCCAACACGCCGGCACTGGTGCAGCGCGGCATGACCGGCTTGTTTGCCTGCCCTGAAGTGGACTCAGCCGGCCGCGCACAAGTCGAGCAGGTGATTGCCACCACCGGCCAGTGGCTGTGGGTTGAGGCCGAGGCGCAGCTTGATGCAGTCACCGCGCTGTCAGGCTCGGGCCCGGCCTATGTGTTCTTGTTTCTTGAGGCCATGGAGCAGGCCGGCATCGCCATGGGACTGCCGGCGACGCAGGCGCGCCAGCTGGCCGTGGCCACTTTTCAGGGCGCGTCGGCGCTGGCGGCGCAGTCCCATGAAGCGCCCGAGGTGCTGCGCCAGCGCGTAACCAGCAAGGGCGGCACGACGCACGCGGCCATCAGCCACATGCAGGCACAGGGGGTGCCCGAGCATTTCATCGCCGCCATCCGCGCCGCCGAGCAACGCGCGCGTGAACTGGCGCAGGAGTTTGGCGAATAGTCAGACGGACCTGGTTCAGCCCTGGCCGCGGCGGCAGCCAGGGATGTCGTTGTCCCAGCGCTTGCCGTCGGGCACGCATTTCCAGAAGGTGGCCGGCCCCTCGATGAAGCAGACGGGGCGCATCAGCAAGCTGGCGCCGTCGCAGGTTGTTACCTTGGCCGGTTCCGCATGGGCCACGGGCGGCGCCGTATGCACGCGGGCAGCCGGGGCGGGCACCACCGCTGCCGGAGCCCGCGACACCGCGGCTGGCGCGGCAGCCACAGCCGGCGCCTCGGTACGCGCAGGTGTCGGGCCGGGCGTCACCTCGGGCGCATGCTCGGTCTCAGGCCCAGGGCCAGGCTCTGCAGACGATGCGGGTGCCGCTGCGCCATCGCGAATGGCCCAGAACGCGGGCGGCTGCTCCACCCGGGGCGCAGCAGGCGGGCCAGCCACCTCTTTGAGCGCTTTGGGCTCTTGGGATATTTCCACGCGCTCCATCTCTGCATGCGCCGGCACGACTCCCAAATCCTCCTGTGGCGCCGGCTGTGCAACCGGCGCCGCGGCGTCCGGTTGCGGTGCATCGGCCGCCACCTCGTCGCTCCCCTGCATCCAGGCATAAGCCGCCAGCAGCAGCGCGAGCCCGGCTGCCACCGCCACGGCCCTGGCGCGCCCCGTGGCCTTGCCGGGCGGCTGGGCACCGCCCTCCTCTTGCCCAGCTTCTGCGCCAAAGCTGCTGGATCCGCCCTCTTCCAGCAGAGCCTCGGGGGGCATCGGGCGGGTGGGCGCATCGGCGCCGGTGCGCTCCAGCGGCTGCGTGGGCGCAAAGCCATCGGCCGGCATGCCGGCGTCAAGCGGAACCCGCACGCCGCAATGCACAAAAGCTGCCATGGTAGCGCCCGGGCCCGCCGGCGCCGGGCCCGCGCCAGGGGCCGCCTCAGCGCAGCGCATAGCCCAGCGCCACGCCGGCAAACAGCGCCACGCCCATGTAGTGGCTGTTGCTGAACGCGACGAAGCAACCCTCGCGCGTACGTGCGCGGATCAAGGTGAAATGCCATGCCACCTGCGCCGCCGCCGCGCCCAGGCCCAGCACCAGCGGCCAGCCCAGGCCCAGCGGCCAGAGCACGGCAGCGGTGAGCAGCAGGCAGGCGACGAAAAACCCCACCACGCCCGCCACGTCGAAGCGCCCCAGCGTGATGGCCGAGGTGCGCATGCCGATCTTGAGATCGTCGTCGCGGTCGACCATCGCGTATTCGGTGTCGTAAGCCAGCACCATGCACAGATTGGCCAGCCACAGCAGCCAGCCCTGCAGCGGCACCTGCCCCTGCACCGCGGCAAAGGCGATGACGATGCCGAAGTTGAATGCAATGCCCAAAAAGGCCTGCGGCATCGCAAAAAACCGCTTGGTGAATGGGTAGAGGATAGTGAAGGCCACCGCCGGCACCGACCAGGCGACTGCCTCCCAGCGCGTGGTCAGCACCAGTGCCAGCGCCAGCAGCGCCAGCACCGCGCCGACCAGCGCCGCCTCCGCCACCGACAGCTCCCCGCTGGTGATGGGGCGCGCCGTGGTGCGCTTGACGTGGCGGTCGAAGTCCCGGTCGGCAATGTCGTTGATGGTGCAGCCGGCACTGCGCATCAGCACCGTGCCCAGCACGAAGACGATGAGCAGATGCCAGCCGGGAAAGCCGTCCGACGCCACCCACAGCGCCACCAGCGTGGGCCAGACCAGCACCAGCCAGCCGGCCGGGCGGTTGAAGCGGATCAGGTCGAGGTACAGCGCCAGGCGCGAGCGCGGCGAGCGCGCAGGGGCAATGGAGGAGGAGTCAGCCATGGCGGAAATTGTCGCGGCAAATCCGGCCAGCGCGGCGCGACGGGCCTATTTCGCCGCGCACGCGCGCCCCACCTGATCGCAAAAACGCCCGCACGAGGCGGGCGCTTGTCACGGCGATGCGCGCGGATGGCCGCTTATTCCATTTCCATATCAACCGATTACTTTGTCGGCTTCGCTTGTCGTGCTACAGCACTGTCTGCGCTTCACCTTCGCGTACTCGATCGATATAGAAACGGAATTATTCGAGCAGCGAGCGCAGCATCCAGGCGGTCTGCTCGTGCACCGTCAGGCGCTGGGTCAGCAGGTCGGCGGTGTTCTCGTCGTTGGCCTTGTCGGCCAGCGGGAACAGCTCGCGCGCGGTGCGCACCACGGCCTCGTGATCCTGCACCAGGATGCGCACCATCTCCAGCGCGGCCGGCGGCTCGGACGGCGCGTCGGGCAGCGAGGTGAGCTTGGCAAACGCGCCGTACGAGCCGGGCGCCACATGGCCCAGCGAGCGGATGCGCTCGGCCACCGTATCGAGCGCGTTCCACAGCTCGGTGTACTGGCCCATGAACATTTCATGCAGCGTGTTGAACATCGGGCCGGTGACGTTCCAGTGGAAGTTGTGCGTCGTCAGGTACAGCGTGTAGGTGTCGGCCAGCAGGCGCGACAGGCCTTGTGCAATGGCGGCGCGGTCTTTTTCGCTGATGCCGATGTTGATCATCGGCGCGCCGCTGGTGCTGCGCACGGCGGCTTTCTTGACGGTTGAGGGGGCTTTGGCCATGGTATTCACTCCTTGTTCCAATGCGGCTTCACGGGGTGCGAAGCGATAGTTCATCCTAGCGCAATCAATTGCTATCGGCGCAAAACACGATGACATATATCAATCGTGCCCATAGCCCGAAACCGAGACCGCCTGCGCGAGCGGGGTGACGCCCGGCAGCGCGCAGGACTGCACGACATTGCACAGCGCGGCAATCGCCTCATAGCGCGTGAAGCTGCGCCGCCACACCAGCACCACGCGGCGGCTGGGCGCGGCGTGGCCGTCGTCCTCGTCGATCGGCAGGTAGCGGACGAGCTCGTCGTCGTCCTGGCGCCGGTGGGGGCCGCGCGGGGCCAGCGCGCTCTCGGGCACCGACAGGCGCGGCACCAGCGTCACGCCCATGCCGGCCGACACCATGTGCTTGATGGTCTCAAGCGAGCTGCCCTCGAAGCTGCGGCGAATGCCCTCGGCGTTGCTCGCGTAGCGCGCGAACTCGGGGCAGACCTGCAGCACGTGGTCACGAAAACAGTGGCCCGCCCCCAGCAGCAGCATGGTCTCGTTCTTGAGCTCGGTGGCCGACACCGACGCCCTGCTCGCCAGCGGGTGGCTGGCCGGCACCGCCGCCAGGAACGGCTCGTCATACAGCGGCGCCACCGCCAGTCCCGCATCGGGAAAGGGCTCGGCCAGGATGGCGCAGTCGATCTCGCCGGTGCGCAGCATCTCCAGCAGCCGCACCGTGAAATTCTCCTGCAGCATCAGCGGCATCTGCGGCGCCATCGCAATCGCCTTGTGCACCAGCGCGGGCAGCAGATAGGGGCCGATGGTGTAGATCACGCCCAGCGTCAGCATGCCGGCCAGCGGATCCTGGCCGCGCTTGGCGATCTCCTTGATCTCGGCGGCCTGCTCCAGCACGCTTTGCGCCTGGCGCACGATCTCCTGGCCCAGCGGAGTCACCGTGACCTCGGTGGCGCTGCGCTCGAAGAGCTTGACCTCCAGTTCTTCTTCCAGTTTCTTGACGGCCACCGACAGCGTGGGCTGCGAGACGAAGCAGGCCTCGGCCGCACGGCCAAAGTGCTTCTCGCGAGCGACGGCGACGATGTATTTGAGTTCGGTGAGCGTCATGGTGGTGCAGGCGTTGAAGATCGAACCGTAACACTTTCTACCGAAAAATTCACCGCCCGGCTGGTGGTTCAGCGCGCCACGGCGCGCATGGCTTCAGTGATGGCCTGAGCCTGCGCGCTGACGGTGGTTGAGGTAGTCGTTGATGAGAAGTTGACTCACGGTTTTCAGTCGAGCAACGGCCTCTGCCCGTTCTGGAACCAGGACACATCGAATCCCTGCGCCAACACGATGGCCCGGGCAGACAGCTGGCCTTGCTCGCGCAGGCGATCGAGGTATTTCACCAGCGTGTTTACGTCCTCCGTCAGGATGTGCGTGATGGACTCGCACACCATCTGGGCCAGCAGCTTGATGTCGTCCTTGACGGCGACGCGGTCATCCCCCCGGTCGCGCTGCAGCAGGCGCATGAGGTTGCCGGCGGTCATCGCATGGTCGATGTTGAACGGCAGCACCTGGAGGTTGCGCAAGGGCAGATCCGTCACGGCCTGCCCCACCTGGAACTCGGACGCGACGATGGCCGACAGGTACAGCGGACAACCCTGTGCCAAGGCTTCGCGCAGGTAGCGCGTCGCGGTGTCATGCTGGGGCCGCGCGGGATCAGCCAGGGTGATGAGGTAGCTCGTATCCAACAGGATGGAGATCAAGTCGCGCTCCCTCGCAAGGCATCGACCCAGGCGCTGGCCCCGGGTACGTCACGCCAGGCCTTGGCGCCGCGCTCGGTCAGGCGTGCCAGTTGGGCCTCGTCGAGCGTTTGCTGGTGCTCCTCGAACCCGAGCAGGCGCGCATTGCGGTATTTGCGTGTGACCACGTTGTATTCGGCGCGGATGCGCGCCATCGCGATCTTGTAGAGACGGTTCACCTTGTCGGCGCGGAACACCTCGCGCTCCGATTCGACCGGAATCAGCGTGCCATCCTGCAGGCGGATATGGGCATTGACCTTCTTGAGCCCTCCCATTTCTACGATCTCACCCTGCAGGTAACGCTCCACCAGCACCCACTGGTCGGCATCGTCCGCATGGAAATCGGTGGCCACAGTAACGCGCACCTGTGCCAAGCCAGGCGCCGTGATGCCGAAGACGCAGCGGCGGGCACTGCGGGCCAGCTTTTGCCAGCGTTCGATCACTTCGCGGCGTTTCTTGTCCAGCCCATCGAGCCGTTCCGACGAAGCCAGCTGGCGCATGTCGCGCCACAGGCCAGGGGCGGCAATCGGGGCGGTCTGAATGGCCAGCGATCCGGTGACGATGCTCACCTCCAGGGCGCTCACGTCCACCTCGGTGCCATCCCCGCGCAGCAGATCCTCGACGTCCTTGGCAAACGCGCGCAGCACCGCCATCGGCACCCGTTGCGGGGATACCTCGTACCCGGAGGAATCTTCCTCCAGGGTGAAAAGAAGGGGTTGCGCGTCCATGCAGCAGATTTTAGGCATTTGCCCGGCGATCGCTCTGGGAAGCGCTCCAGCATCACGCCTTCAAAAAATCCGCCCGCCCTCCCAGCCAACGCTGCAGGTGCGCCTGCGCCAGCTGCGGGTGGGTATCGAGCATGCGCGGCGCACTCTCGCGCGCCCAGGTGAGCAGCGCGCCGTCCTGCGCCAGGTCGGCAAAGCGCAGGAGCGCGTCGCCCGACTGGCGCGCGCCCAGAAATTCTCCCGGGCCGCGGATCTCCAGGTCGCGCCGCGCGATCTCGAAGCCGTCGGCGGTCTCCAGCATGGCCTTGAGACGCTCGCGCGCGCTCTCGCCCAGGCGGCCGTTGTCGCCCACGCTGTAGAGCAGCACGCAGGCCGATGCCGCACTGCCACGCCCCACCCGCCCGCGCAGCTGGTGTAGCTGCGACAGGCCAAAGCGCTCGGCGTGCTCGATCACCATCAGGCTGGCGTTGGGCACGTCCACGCCGACCTCGATCACGGTGGTGGAGACGAGCACGCCCATCTGCCCGGCCTTGAAGGCGTCCATCACCGCCTTTTTCTCGGCCGCGGGCATGCGCGAGTGCAGCAGGCCGACGGCCACGCCCGGCAGCGCCTCGGACAGCTCGGCGTGCGTGGCGGTGGCGTTGGTCAGGTCAAGCGCCTCGCTCTCCTCGATCAGCGGGCAGACCCAGTAGACCTGGCGCCCGGCGGCCAGTTGCAGCGCAATGCGCTGCACCACCTCGTCCCTGCGGCTGTCGGCGATCAGCTTGGTGACCACGGGCGTGCGCCCGGGCGGCAGCTCGTCGATGGTGGAGACGTCCAGGTCGGCGTAGTAGCTCATCGCCAGCGTGCGCGGGATGGGCGTGGCGCTCATCATCAAGAGGTGGGGCTCGCGCCCCTGGTGGTCCAGCTTCTTGCGCAGCTGCAGCCGCTGGGCCACGCCAAAGCGGTGCTGCTCGTCGATCACCGCCAGGCCCAGGCGGGCGAACTGCACCTGCTCCTGGATGACCGCGTGCGTGCCGACGACCAGCGCCGCCGCGCCACTGGCGACCAGCTCCAGCATGGCGGAGCGCTCCTTTTTCTTCTGCCCGCCGGCCAGCCACGCAACACACTGGCCGCGCGCGGCCAGCAGCGGCGCCAGCCAGTCGACCAGCTTGGCAAAGTGCTGCTCGGCCAGGATTTCGGTCGGCGCCATCAGCGCGCACTGCCAGCCGGCGTCGATGCACACGCAGGCGGCCAGCGCCGCGACGATGGTCTTGCCCGAGCCGACGTCGCCCTGCAGCAGGCGGTGCATGGGGCGGTGGTCGGCCAGGTCGGCGGCGATCTCGCGCACCACGCGCTCCTGCGCGCCGGTCAGCGCAAACGGCAGCAGCGCGCGCAGCTGGGCGCCCAGCGCGCCGTCGCCCGCCGCGGCGCGCAGCTGCGGCGCCTGCAGGCGCTCGCGCGCACGGCGTGCGGTCAGCTGCGCCAGCTGCTGGGCCAGCAGCTCCTCGGCCTTCAGGCGCTGCCAGGCCGGGTGGCTGTGGTCCTGCAGCGTGGCCAGCGCCACGTCGGGCGTGGGGTGGTGCAAAAATATGAGCGCGTCGCGCAGCGTCCAGCCGCCGGCGCCCGCACTGCCCCAGCCGGGCAGCGGCGGCGCCAGCGCGTGGGGAACGGTCTCGGGCAGCTGCACGCGGGCCAGCGCCGTGGCAATGGCGCGGCGCAGATAGGCCTGCGGCAGCTGGGCCGTCGTCGGGTAGACGGGGGTGAGCGCGCTGGGCAGATCGCCGCCGGCCTTGCGAAACGCCGGGTGCAGCATTTGCCGCCCCCAGAAGCCGCCCTTGACCTCGCCGCGGATGCGCAGGCGCTCGCCCACGGCCAGCGCCTTGCGGTGCGAGGGGTAGAAGCTGAAGAAGGTCAGCTCGCAGGTGGCACTGCCATCGTCGACCATCACCTTGAGCATGCGCCGCGGGTGCAGCTGCACCTCGCTGGCGGTGACCACCGCCTCGATCTGCGCCACCTCGCCAGTGCGCGCGCTGGCAATCGCCGTGATGCGCGTCTCGTCCTCGTAGCGCAGCGGCAAGTGCAGCGCCAGGTCGATGTCGCGCGTCAGCCCCAGCTTTTCCAGCGCCTTGCGCGCCGGGCTGGCCGCCGCGGCCGCGCCGGCGCGGGCCTTGCCGGCAGGTGCGGCCGGCGTGGCGGCGGGGATGGAAGAGGCGTTTTGGGGCACGGCAAAAAGGCTAACATGGTTGGCACCACCCACAACGCCTGCCTGCGCCTTTCATGCTCAAGCGCATCCACGTGCATGACCTGACCCTTGGTATGTTCATCCATGAGTTCTGCGGCTCGTGGATGGAGCATCCGTTCTGGCGCACGCGCTTTCTGCTCACCAGCGCCCAGGACTTGCAGCGCATCCGCGCGACGACCATCCAGGAGGTGTGGATAGACACCACGCGCGGGCGCGACACCGCCGCCGGCGCGGCCGCCGTCACCCGCGACCAGGCCAGCGCCGACGCGCAGGCGCTGCTGGAGCAGTCGCAGCAGCTGGCCGCACAGGCCGCGGCGCCCCCGCTTGCGCCGACGACGATGGCGCAGGAGTTGCAGCAGGCCATCGCCATCTGCAGCGGCACGCGCGCGGCGGTCGCCGACATGTTTCACGCCGCACGCATGGGTCAGGCGGTGGACGTGGCGGCGACGCCCCGGCTGGTCGACGGCATTTCCGCGTCGATGGCGCGCAACCCCCATGCGCTGATCAGCCTGGCGCGGCTGAAGACGGCCAACGAATACACCTATATGCACTCGGTGGCCGTGTGCGCGTTGATGGTGGCGCTGGCACGCCAGATTGGGCTGGACGAGGCGACGACGCGCCTGGCCGGCCAGGCCGGCCTGCTGCACGACCTGGGCAAGGCGCGCGTGCCGCAGCAGTTGCTGGACAAGCCCGGCAAGCTGACCGACGCCGAGTTCGACGTGGTGCGCCGCCACCCGGTGGCCGGCAACGAGCTGCTGGCGGGCAGCGGCCTGCACCCGCAGGTGCTCGACGCCTGCCTGCACCACCACGAGAAGATCGACGGCAGCGGCTACCCGCACCGCCAGGCGGGCGCGGGCATCAGCCTGCTGGCGCGCATGGCCGCCGTCTGCGACGTGTACGACGCGATCACCTCCGACCGCCCCTACAAGCGCGGCTGGGACCCGGCGCTGGCGCTGCACCGCATGGCCGAGTGGTCGCGCTCGCACTTCGACAACCTGCTGTTCCAGGCCTTCGTCAAGGCCATCGGCATCTACCCGGTCGGCGCGCTGGTGCGCCTGCAGTCCGAGCGCCTGGGCGTGGTGGTGGCGCAGTCCGAGGGAGCGCTGCTGGCGCCGCACGTCAAGGTGTTTTTCTCGACGCGCACCGGCAGGCGCATTCCCGAGGAATTGGTCGACCTGGCGCAGCAGCGCGCCGGCGACAGGATTGCCGCGCGCGAAGATCCGCGGCACTGGCCCTTCGGCGACCTGGCCCAGCTGTGGAGCGGCCGGCCCAGCCTGCGCTGGTGACCCGGGCCACGGCAGACGGGCAGGCGCGGTGCGACAATCACCGGTTTGCTTTGGAACGGGCCCGTCCGGCCCTCAGGCACCCATGTCCGCACACGCTACCAACGCCCCCCCGCACCGTACATTCACGCTCAGCGACTTCGACTTCGACCTGCCCGCGCCGCTGATCGCCCAGCACCCCACGGCCCAGCGCAGCAGCTCGCGCCTGCTCGACGGGCGCGCGGCCTCCCCGGTCGACCGCATTTTTCGCGAACTGCCCGACCTCTTGAACCCGGGCGACCTGCTGGTCTTCAACGACACCCGCGTCGTCAAGGCGCGCCTCTTTGGCGAGAAAGCCAGCGGCGGCAAGCTCGAGCTGTTGATCGAGCGCGTGCTGGCGCAGGGCGCGGGCAACGAGGTGGTCGCCCACATGAAGGTGAGCAAGAAGCCGCCGCCCGGCGCACGCCTGCACCTGGCCGGTGGCGCCGCGCATGGCGGCTTTGACGCAACGCTGCTCTCGCGCTGGCCCGACGCCGATGGCCCGCTGTTTCGCCTGGCGCTGCACGGCCCGGCGGGCGAGACGCCGTGGCAGCTGATGGCGCAGCACGGCCACCTGCCGCTGCCGCCCTACATCGAGCGCCAGCAGAACGCCGGCCACGACCCCGACGCCGAGGAAGACGCCGAGCGCTACCAGACGGTGTTCGCCCGCGCGCCCGGCGCCGTCGCCGCGCCGACGGCGGCGCTGCACTTCGACGAAACGGTGCTGACGCAATTGGCCGTGCGCGGCATCGAGCGTGCCAGCGTCACGCTGCACGTGGGCGCCGGCACCTTCCAGCCGGTCAAGACCGAGAACCTGGCCGAGCACCACATGCACAGCGAGTGGTACGACATTCCGCTGGCCACGCTGGCCGCGCTTGAGCGCTGCCGCCAGCGCGGCGGGCGCGTCGTTGCCGTCGGCACGACCACGGTGCGCACGCTCGAATCGTGGGCCAGGAGCGGCCAGACGCAAGGCGACACCGACATCTTCATCACCCCGGGCTTCGACTGGCGTGTGGTCGACCTGCTGGTGACCAACTTCCACCTGCCCAAAAGCACGCTGATGATGCTGGTCAGCGCCTTTGCCGGCTACGACCACGTGATGGGGCTCTACCGCCACGCGGTGGCGCAGCACTACCGCTTCTTCAGCTACGGCGACTCGATGCTGCTGCAGCGCGCCGGCTGAACCATGGCCGTCCCCGAGCCACCGCGCGCGCTCACCGGCATTGCCCTGAGCATTGCCGCCTGCGCCTGCTTTGCCATCCTTGACGCTTCGACCAAATACGTCGCCGCCGCGCTGCCGCTGTTCATGGCGCTGTGGCTGCGCTACCTGTTCCAGTCACTGCTGACCACGGCCTACGTGCGCCGCAGCCTGGGCACCTGGCTGCCGCGCACCGCCCACCTGCGCTACCAGTGGCTGCGCGCCGTGCTGTTTGCCGCCACCAGCCTGTTCGGCTACTTCAGCCTGCGCTTCATGCCGCTGGCCGAGTTCACCGCGATCGTCGCCGCCATTCCGCTGTGCGTCACGCTGGCCGCGGCGCTGTGGCTGCGCCACCCGGTCAGCCGCGCGCGCTGGACACTGGTGCTCACGGGCCTGGCCAGCGTGCTCATCATCCTGCGCCCGGGCAGCGGCATGTTCGGCTGGGCGCTGCTGCTGCCGCTGGCCATGCTGGCCATGGGCACCGGCTACCAGGTGCTCAGCAGCCTGATGGCGCGCCGCGAAGACCCGGCGACGACGCAGTTCTACACCGGCTGGCTCGGCACGCTGCTGATGTCTCTCGGCGCGCCGCTGGTGTGGACCGCCGTGCCCAGCGTGTGGCTGTGGCTGGGCACCTTCGTGATGGGGCTGTCCAGCGCCTGCGGCCACTTTCTGCTGCTGCGCGCCTACAGCCATGCGCAGCCGGCAACCATCACGCCATTTCTGTACAGCCAGATCGGCTTTGCCGTGATCGCGGGCTGGCTTTTCTACGGCCAGGTGCCCGACGGCTGGTCGCGCGTGGGCATGCTGCTGATCGCGCTCAGCGGCGCCGCCAGCGCGTGGCTGACGGTGCGCGAGTCGCGCTAGTGCCAGGGCCGTGCGAAATCGTCGGCATGCAGCGCAAGACGCGGGCCGCAGCACCGCAATGCGTGGCGAGGACAAGTGCAAACCGGTATTTGGTGGGCGTTGACGCGACACGAGGAGCCATCAGCCACGGCCTTCCTGCGCCTGCCGGAACGCCCGCGCCTGGCCAAAGTGCCCGCAGCCGATGAAGGGCCGCGGCGGGCGCAGCGCCGACAGCGGCGAGGGATGGTTGGCGCACAGCACCAGGTGGCCGCGGTCGACAGGGATGAGCGCGCGCTTGGCCTGCGCATGGCTGCCCCAGAGCATGAAGACCACGGGCCGCTCGCCCTCGGCCACGTGGCGAATGACGGCGTCGGTCAGCCGCTCCCAGCCCTTGCCCGCGTGGCTGGCGGGGCGACCCTCCTCCACGGTCAGGCAGGTGTTGAGCAGCAGCACGCCGTGCTGCGCCCAGCGCACCAGCGAGCCGCCTGGCTGAGGAAAGACGGGCGGCGCCACGCCCAGGTCGCGCTGCAGCTCCTTGAAGATGTTGCGCAGCGATGGCGGCAGCGCGACGCCGGGCGCGACGGAGAAGGCCAGCCCCTCGGCCTGGCCCAGGCCGTGGTAGGGATCCTGCCCCAGGATGACGACACGCACCGCCTCGGGCGCGGTCAGCTCCAGCGCGCGCAGCGGTCGGGGGGGAAAGATGCGCGCACCGGCGGCGAGCCGCGCCTGCAGGAAGTCCAGCAACTGCCGGCCGGGCGCAGCAGTAAAAAAGTCGTGCACCAGCGATTGCCAGCCGGGCGCGACCGGCCAGTCCAAAGGGTTCGCGCTTTGCAGTTGTGTAGGTGGGTCGAAGACGGTCATGGCGCCATTGTGGCGGGCGCGCCGCCGTCGTCGATGCGGTTGCGCCCGCCGCGCTTGGCGCGGTACAGCCGCTCGTCGGCCAGCGCCAGCAAGGCAGCGGGGTGGGTGTCGACGTCGGGCACCTGGCTGGCCACGCCGGCGCTGAGCGTGACCACGGGCGCCACCGGCGATCCCGCGTGCGCCAGCGCCCGCGCGCGCACCGCCTCCAGTAGCGCCTGGGCCTTGGCATTGGCGCCGGCCAGGTCGCACTCGGGCAGCAGGCAGACGAACTCTTCGCCGCCGTAGCGCGCCACCAGGTCGTAGGGGCGCGACAGCCCCTGCTGCAGCACCTCGGCCACGGCCTTCAGGCATTCGTCGCCCTGCGGGTGGCCGTACAGGTCGTTGTAGGCCTTGAAATGGTCGATGTCCATCATGACCACCGCCAGCGCGGTGCCGTTGCGCTGGCAGCGGCTCCACTCGGCCTGCAACTGCTCGTCGAACTGGCGCCGGTTGGCAATGCCGGTCAGTCCGTCGATGTAGGCCAGGCGGTGCAGCAGCTGCGCCTGGGCCTGCTGCTCGGTCTGGTCGACGAAGGTGGCCAGGAAGTGGTCGCCAAAGACGATGCCGCCAATGCGCATGGTGCGCTGCGTGCCGTGGCGGGTCCAGACGCGGTACAGCTGCTCGTCCATCACGCCGCTGCCCGCGCGGGCGCGCTGCTGGATCTCGCTCCACTCGGCCATGACCTGGGCGCGGTAGTCCGGGTCGGGGTAGACCTCCAGCCACCAGCGCTCAAGCGTCAGCAGCTCACCCTCACCGTAGCCAAAGATCTCGGCAAAGCGGCGGTTGCGGAAATACAACAAGCCGGTGTGGTCGGCCATGCACAGCGCCAGCGGCATCAGCTGCATCACATGCTGGAGCATGGCCTGCGTCTGCTGCAGCGCGATGTCGCGGTGCTTGGACTCGGTGATGTCCTGGACGTAGCCCGACCACAGCGTGCCGCCGTTGGCCAGGCGCTCGGGCACCGCGTCGCCGCGCAGCCAGCGCTCACCGCGCATAGGCAGCAGCACGCGAAATTCTGCCCGCCAGACGGTCAGGTCGCGCGCCGACGCCTCCACCGCCGGCCAGCCCTGCGCCAGGTCGTCGGGGTGCAGGCGGGCAAAGACCATGCCCGCGTCGTGGCGCAGCTGGCCGGGCGTGCATTCGTAGATGTCGCGCACGCCCCGGCTGACGTAGGGATAGCGGCTGGAGCCGTCGGGGTCGAGCTGGTACTGGAACAGCAGGCCGGGGACGTTGTCGGCCAGGCGGTCGAGTTTTTCCTGCAGCTGCTGGCGCTCGCTGACGTCGACCTTGACGCCCACCATGCGCAGCGGCCGGCCCTGGGCGTCGCGCTCGGTGATGCGCCCACGGTCGAGCACCCACAGCCAGCTGCCATCGTTGCGCCGCAGGCGGTGCATGCATTCGTACTGGTCGGTGCTGCCTTGCAGGTGGCGCTCCCACTGCTGGCGCACGCGCGGCAGGTCGTCGGGGTGCACGCGCTGCAGCCATTCGTCCAGCCGGTCGCCAATGGCCTGCGCGGTGCTGCCCATCATCTGCGCCCAGATGGGCGAGTAGTAGACATGGCCGCTGCGGCAGTCGTAGTCCCACACGCCCTGGTTGGTCGCCTGCAGCGCGCCCTCCCAGCGCACGCGCAGCATCTGCTCGGTCTGCAGCAGGCCGCGGCGGCGCCGCTGCAAGGCGGCCAGCGCGGCCGCGCTGGCCAGCCCCAGCCCCAGCCAGGCCAACGCCGCCAGCCACAGCTGCCGGCGCCAGGGGGCAAACACGGCGCGCAGCTCGCGCGCGGCGGCAACGTAGAAGGGCTTGTCCATGGCCAGCGCCTCGGGCTGCACCGTGCGCTGCGCCATCAGGTAGGTCTTGCCACCGGGGTCGAGGATGGTGCCCTGCAGCACGGTCTCGCGCTGGCCGCTTGCACGGTGACGGCTCCACAGCGTTCCCGGCTGCGCCAGGCTGACGCCGGCCGCGGCCGGGCCGTCGCCGCTGGCCAGCGCAAAGCGCACGCCGTCGCCGTGCGCAACGGCGGTGACCATGTCGGGGGCGTAGCGCACCGACTGCAGCAGCGTCTGGAACTGCTCGGGCTCCAACGCCGCCGACACCGTGCCGTCCCACTGCCCTTGCGCATCGAAGACGCCGCGCGCCAGCACCACGATCCAGCCGCCGAGCACCGACTCGACCGGCGCGCCCACGACCAGGGTGCCCGCCGCGGCGCTGCGCGCGGCCTTGAACTGCGGCCGGTCGCTGACGTCGGTGCCCAGCAGCGCCGCCTCGCTGGAGGCGATCACCCGTCCGTGGGCATCCTCGCGGTGGATGGAGCGCACGCTGGGCATGGCCTGGACGAAGGACAGCAGGCGCCCGTCCAGCCACTGCGGCAGGTCTTCACGTAGTTGCCAGCGCGGCAGGTCGCCCACAATGGTTTGCAATACATGGTCGATGGCCACCAGCTGGCGCGCCAGGTTGGCGTCGACGGTGCGCACCTGGTGCACCAGGCGCTCGCGCTCGCGCTCCTCGGTTTGCTGATATTCATGCCACAGGCCCAGCGCCAGCAAGGCCGCACAGACCAGCCAGGCAGCCAGCCACCACCACCATTCGCGGCGGGTGCGCTGGGCAGCGGGGACGGACAGGGGTGGCACGCGCGGACTCCTTCGAACCACGGGTCACACTACCGCACTCCGGGCACGGCAGCGCACCGTGGAACGAGCATTATCGGGCTGCGCCATGCAGGCGCCACTCTATCGAGCCCTGGCAGCCGGCGGCGTCAGCCGAACAGTTGCGCCAGCGCAAGCCCCGGATCGGGCGCGCGCATGAAGGCCTCGCCGACCAGAAATGCATGCACGCCGGCCGCGCGCAGCCGCGCCACGTCCGCCTGCGTGGCAATGCCCGATTCGGTCACCAGCAGGCGGTCGGGCGGCACCTCCTTGTGCAGCGCCAGCGTCGTCTCCAGCCGCACCTCGAAGCTGCGCAAGTCGCGGTTGTTCACGCCCACCAGCGGCGTCTTCAGCCGCAGCGCGCGCTCCATCTCGCGCGCGTCGTGCACCTCGACCAGCACCGCCATGTCCAGGCCA
Organism: Comamonas faecalis; assembly: GCF_039538025.1. Classification (NCBI taxonomy): domain Bacteria; kingdom Pseudomonadati; phylum Pseudomonadota; class Betaproteobacteria; order Burkholderiales; family Comamonadaceae; genus Comamonas; species Comamonas faecalis. The sequence continues at coordinate 49,128 of NZ_BAABBP010000004.1, read as the reverse complement.
TGGGCAATCTGCTCGAAGTCGCGCATCTGCGCGTCATCCAGGCAGGCGGCGATCAGCAGCACGCAGTCCGCTCCAAAAGCGCGCGACTCGTAGATCTGGTACGGATCGACCATGAAATCCTTGCGCAGCACCGGCAGCGTGCAGCTGGCGCGCGCCTGCTTCAGGTAGTCGGGCCGGCCCTGGAAGTACTGGCGGTCGGTCAGCACCGACAGGCAGGCGGCGCTCACCTTGCCATCGCCCTCGGCGTAGCTTTGCGCGATGTCGGCGGGGATGAAGTCCTCGCGGATCACGCCCTTGCTCGGGCTGGCCTTTTTCACCTCGGCAATCACCGCGGCCTGGCCGGCGGCGATCCTGGCGCGCAGCGCGCCTTCGAAGTCGCGCGTCAGCACGCGGCTCTCGGCGTCGGCGCGCATTGCCGCCAGCGGCATGCGTTTTTGCGCGGCGGCCACTTCCTCGGCCTTGGTGGCGCAAATTTTCTGCAGGATGTCGGTCATGGCATTCATTCCCTGGGTTCTTGGTTCGGTGGCGGCGCGCGCAGCACCTTGCGGATGACGAAGGACATGGCCACGCCGACGACGATGAACAGCAGCGACACGCCAAGCACGATCCAGGTACCTGCGTCGCGCCAGATGGGGGCGTCGAGCAGGCTCATGCGGCTTGTTGCGCCAGTCGCTGGGTGCAGGCGGCAAACGCTTCCAGGCGCGCCAGCGCGGCGCCGCTGTCCAGCGCCTGCTGCGCTCGCGCCAGGCCGTTGGCAATGCTGTCGGCCACGCCGGCGGCGTACAGCGCGGCGCCGGCGTTCAGGCAGACGATGTCGCGCGCCGGGCCCTGGCTGCCTTGCAGCACGTCCAGCACCATGGCCTTGGACTCTTCGGGCGTCTCCACGCGCAGCGCACGCGTGCCGGCCATGCGCAGGCCGAAGTCCTCGGGGTGGATCTCGTACTCGCGCACCACGCCGTCCTTCAGCTCGCCCACGCGCGTGCCCGCGCCCAGGCTGATCTCGTCGAGGCCGTCGCGGCCGTAGACGACCAGCGCATGCTCGGCGCCCAGGCGCTGCAGCGCGCGCACCTGGATGCCGACCAGGTCCTCGTGGAACACGCCCATCAGGATGTTGGGTGCGCCGGCCGGGTTGGTCAGCGGCCCCAGGATGTTGAAGATGGTGCGCACGCCCAGCTCGCGGCGCACCGGCGCCACGTTCTTCATCGCCGGGTGGTGGTTGGGCGCAAACATGAAGCCGATGCCGACCTCGGCAATGCAAGCGGCGATCTGCGCCGGCGCGAGGTTGATGTGCGCGCCCAGCGCCTCCATCGCGTCGGCGCTGCCGGACTTGCTCGACACGCCGCGCCCGCCATGCTTGCTGACCTTGCCGCCGGCCGCCGCGATGACGAAGGTGGCGCAGGTCGAGATGTTGAAGGTATTGGCACCGTCGCCGCCGGTGCCGACGATGTCCACCAGATGGCGCGTGTCGGCCACCTGCACCTTGGTGGAGAACTCGCGCATCACCTGCGCCGCGGCAGTGATCTCGCCGATCGTCTCCTTCTTGACCCGCAGCCCGGTGATCAGCGCCGCGGTCATCACCGGCGACAGCTCGCCGCTCATGATCATGCGCATCAGGTGCAGCATCTCGTCATGAAAGATCTCGCGGTGCTCGATGGTGCGCTGCAGCGCTTCTTGCGCGGTGATGGGGTTCATGGTTGTCTCTTGCTGTGGCCGTACGGCGCGGTGCAATGCCTGCGCCCACACTTCACGCCTGTTCCAGAAAATTTTTGAGCATCGCGTGGCCATGCTCGGTCAGGATGCTCTCGGGGTGGAACTGCACGCCCTCGACGGCCAGCGTCTTGTGGCGCACGCCCTGGATCTCGCCGTCCTCGCTGGTGGCGGTCACCACCAGGCAGTCGGGCAGCGTGGCGCGCTCGATGACCAGCGAGTGGTAGCGGTTGACCGTGAACTGGCGCGGCAGGCCGGCGAACACGCCTTTCTCGTCGGTGGTGATGACGCTGGTCTTGCCGTGCATCTGCTGGCCCGCGCGCACGATGCGCCCACCAAACGCCGCACCGACGGCCTGGTGGCCCAGGCACACGCCCAGCACCGGCAGCTTGCCGGCGAAATGCCCGATGGCGGCGACCGAGATGCCCGCCTCGGCCGGCGAACACGGCCCGGGCGAGATGACGATGCGCTGCACGCCCTCGCGCTCGACCAGCGCCACCACGTCTTCGAGCGGCTGCTCGTCGTTGCGTACCACCAGCACCTCGCAGCCCAGTTCGCCCAGATACTGCACGATGTTGTAGGTAAAGCTGTCGTAGTTGTCGACCATCAGGACTTTCATGCGTGCTCCTTTTTGGGCGCCAGTCCCGCGGCGCGCAGGCGCGCCAGTTCGTCGTGCTCGTAGGCGATGCTGCACTCCATCAGCGCGCGGTAGATGCGCTCGATCAACGCCGGGTCGCCCCCTTGCGCCAGCGCCTTGGCGCGCACGCGCTGCACGATGGTCTCGATGCGTGCCTCGTCGCGCACCAGGCTCTCGTCGTTCTTCACGCGCGCGGCCTGGGTCATGTAGCCGCTGCGCTCGACCAGCAGCGGCACCAGCAGATCGTCCAGCGCATTCACGCCGGCGCGCACCTCGGCCATGGTGTTGCAGTGCGGCACTTTGTCGATGGCGCGGGTCATTCCAGTCCTTCCTCTACCAGTTCGGCGGCGCGCAAAAGTGCGCGCGCCTTGTGTTCGGTCTCCTTCCACTCCAGCTCGGGCACAGAGTCGGCGACGACGCCAGCCGCCGCCTGCACGTAGAGCATGCCGTCCTTGACGATGGCGGTGCGGATCGCGATCGCCACGTCCATGTCGCCGGCGTAGCTCAGATACCCGCAGGCGCCGCCGTACAGGCCGCGCTTGGTCGGCTCCAGCTGGTCAATCAGCTCCATCGCGTGCACCTTGGGCGCGCCGGTCAGCGTGCCGGCCGGGAAGGTCGCCTTGAGCACGTCCATGCTGGTCATTCCCTCGTTCAGAATGCCCTCGACGTTGCTGACGATGTGCATCACATGGCTGTAGCGCTCGACGGCGAAGGCCTCGGTCACCTTCACGCTGCCTGTCTTTGCAATGCGTCCGATGTCGTTGCGCGCCAGGTCGATCAGCATCACGTGTTCGGCACGCTCCTTGGGGTCGCCCACCAGTTCCTGCTCGGCCGCCTTGTCCTTCTCGGGCGTGCTGCCGCGGGCCCGCGTGCCGGCCAGCGGGCGGATCGTCACCTTGGTGCCCTCCTCCACCGCCTCCTGGCGCACCAGGATCTCGGGGCTGGAGCCGACGACCTGGAAGTCTCCGAAGTCGTAGAAATACATATAGGGCGACGGGTTGAGCGAGCGCAGCGCGCGGTACAGCGACAGCGGCGCCTGCGTGTAGCGCTTGTGGATGCGCTGGCCCACCTGCACCTGCATGAAGTCGCCGGCGGCGATCAGCTCCTTGGCACGCTCCACCGCGGCCAGGTAGTCGGCCTTGGCAAAGCTGCGCTCGGCCGGGTGGTTTTCGCTGGCCTTGACCTGCGGCGCGCTGACCGAGTAGCGCAACTGCTCCTTCAGCGCGCGCAGGCGTTTTTTGCCGCGCGCGTAGGCTTCCGGCTGGCCCGGGTCGGCGTAGACGATCAGGTAGAGCTTGCCCGAGAGGTTGTCGATGACCGCCAGCTCCTCGCACTGCAGCAGCAGGATGTCGGGGCAGCCGAGCTGGTCGGGCGGGCAGCTGCCTTCGAGCTTCTTCTCGATGTAGCGCACCGCGTCGTAGCCGAAGTAGCCCGCCAGCCCGCCGCAAAAGCGCGGCAGACCCGGGCGCAGCGCCACCTTGAAGCGCTTCTGGTAGTCGGCAATGAAGTCCAGCGGGTTGCCTGCGTGGGTTTCGACCACCTGGCCGTCGGTGACGACCTCGGTGCGTGCGGCTGAGCCAAAGCCGCTGGCGCGCAGCAGCGTGCTCGCCGGCAGGCCGATGAAGCTGTAGCGCCCGAAGCGCTCGCCGCCGACGACGGATTCGAGCAGAAAGCTGTTGCGCCCGTCGCCCGCGCCGCGGGCGAGCTTGAGGTAGAGCGACAGCGGGGTTTCGAGGTCGGCAAAGGCCTCGGCGATGAGCGGAATGCGGTTGTAGCCTTGGGCCGTCAGGCTCTTGAATTCGAGTTCGGTGATCACAGGGGGGAGTCTCCCAGATCGGACGGCCCGCCAGGGGCCGCCGGGTTCATTCGGGCAAAGTGGCCGGGGCTAAAGCACGAACGGCGTGCGCCAGGGCCGCGGGTGCACGCTGGTGGCGCGTGCGCTCAGGCAGTCACGACAGCAGGCCACCGCCAGGGCCAGGCCCCCCGGTCGCTGCGACCTGTGATGAACGTGCGGTGAATGAACATGGGCGCAAAGTGTAGCAAAGCACCCCCCGAACAAACGCCGACCCAGGCAAAAGAACGTTGAATCACCGGCTTACCCGCCTCCAGGGATTTCAACGACATGGCACACTTGTTGATACATTTATTTGCAACCAATACAAACAAAGGGATTTCCATGCGATTCAACGACATCAAGGTCAGTACCCGCCTGGCCCTGTCCTTTGGTTTGGTACTGCTGATCACGGCAGTCATCGCCGGTATCGGCATCTGGCGCCTGCAAACCCTGGCCGCCGAAACCCAGCAGCTGACCAGCACCGACAACGAACGCCTCAGGGCCGCGGTGCAATGGCGCCAGGGCATTGACCAGAACTGGATACGCACGCGCGCCGCCCTGCTGGACCAGGACACCGACCGCCTGGCCGCCTGGAATGCGGAAATGACCGAAACCTCCAAGGGCGTGGATGTGGCGCGCAAGGTAGTGGAGCGATTGGTAGAGTCCGACGAAGGGCGCCGCATGCTCGCCGACATCGACAAGGCCCGGGAGGCCTATCGCGCGCCGCGCGCCGAAATATTCAAGCGCAAGGCCGCGGGCGAAAACGTCGCGTCCCTGGTGGACAGCCAACTCAAGTCCCTGTCCGATGCCTATATTCAGGCTCTGACGACCTTCGAGGCGCGCCAGCTGATGCTGTACGAGCAGACCCGCGACCTGGCCGTGGCCGAGGCCTCGCGCGGGCGCATGATCCTCATCGCCGCCGCGGTGCTGGCCCTGCTGCTGGGCGCGGGCGCGGCCTTCGTGCTGAGCCGCTCCATCACCGCCCCGCTGCAGTTGGCCGTGCACCACGCCGGCCAGATTGCCGAGGGCGACCTGACCCAGCCCATCGAGGCCCAGGGCCGCGACGAGGCCGCCGCCCTGCTGGGCGCGTTGCACCACATGCAGGCCAGCCTGATCCGCGTGGTGGCGGGCGTGCGCGGCAATGCCGAGAGCGTGGCCACGGCCAGCGCCCAGATCGCACAGGGCAACCACGACCTGTCTGCGCGCACCGAGTCCCAGGCCAGCGCGCTCGAAGAAACCGCCGCGTCGATGGAAGAGCTGGGCGCCACCGTGCGCCAGAACGCCGACAGCGCAGCCCAGGCCAACCAGTTGGCCATGACCGCCAGCACCGTTGCGGTGCAGGGCGGCGAGGTGGTCGCCGAAGTGGTGGACACCATGCGCGGCATCAACGAATCGAGCCACAAGATCGCCGACATCATCGGCGTGATCGACGGCATTGCCTTCCAGACCAACATCCTGGCGCTCAACGCCGCCGTGGAGGCAGCGCGCGCCGGCGAGCAGGGCCGCGGCTTTGCCGTGGTGGCCAGCGAGGTGCGCAGCCTGGCCCAGCGCTCTGCCTCCGCTGCCAAAGAGATCAAGCAGCTCATCACCGACAGCGTGCAGCGCGTGGAGCAGGGTTCGCAGCTGGTCGACAAGGCCGGCAGCACCATGAGCGAGGTGGTGCACTCGATCCGCCGCGTCACCGACATCATGGGCGAGATCAGCTCCGCCAGCCGCGAGCAAAGCAGTGGCGTAGCGCAGGTGGGCGAGGCCATCACCCAGATGGACCAGGCCACGCAGCAAAATGCCGCGCTGGTGGAAGAAAGCTCTGCCGCCTCCAGCAGCCTGAGCCAGCAGGCGGGCGATCTGGTGCAGGCCGTGTCCGTATTCAAGCTCGCGGGACATGCCCATGCTGCGGCGCCGCACCCGTCGCCATCAGCCACCGCCACACCGGCGCCGGCCGTCGCGCCGCGCACCATCCCAAAGCGCGCACCGCAAGCCGCAGCGCCCGCCAAGCCGACGGTGCGCGCGGCGGGCAAGTCCGCATCCGTGCTGTCCGCGCCTGCCAAGGCGGCCCCGGTCGCTGCCACGCCGGCGACGACTGCCGGGGAGGATGACTGGGAAAGCTTCTGACCCGCGGGCTCCAGCTGCGCGATCCGCGCAGGAAGCCCGCGCAAGCGCTACTCGACGAGCGCGCAGGCCCACATCGGCACCAGCTCCTGGAGCGCGTTCACGTAGCCGTCGGCGTCCACCGCGCGCACCGGCTCGCCGTGGTTGTAGCCGTAGGTGACCAGCACCACCGGGCAGCCGGCGGCGCGCGCAGCCTGCGCGTCGTTGCTGGAGTCGCCCACCATCAGCACCTGCGCCGGCGCAAAACCAAGCGCCTCGCAGGTCTTGATGAGCGGTATCGGGTCGGGCTTTTTCTGCTCGAACGCGTCGCCGCCGAACACATGGTCGAAAAACCCCGCCAGCTCCTTGGCGCGCAGCAGCTGGTGGGCAAACACCGTCGGCTTGTTGGTCAGGCAGGCCAGCGGCAGGCCGGCGGCGCGCAGCGCCGTGAGCCCCTGCACCACGCCGGGGTAGACGCTGGCGTAGCGGCCGTTGATCTCTTCATAGTGGTGCTGATACTGGCGCCAGGCCTGGGGGTAGAGCGCGTCGACCAGCGCGGCGGGCGCGTCGTCGGCGTCGCGCACCTGCAACACCTGCGCCAGCACGCTGCGCAGCAGGTGCTGCGAGCCCTTGCCCACCATGCGCGCGACCTGCTGCGCCTCGATGGCGGGCAATTGCAGGTCGTCCAGCATCAGGCCCAGCGCCTGGACGAAGTCGCCCAGGGTGTCCACCAGCGTTCCGTCCAGGTCGATCATCGCGGCCCGAACGGGCGCGCGGGTGCTGCTTTGCACATCCATCTCCATGTCCTCACTCATGGCGCTACATTGGTAGCAGGTTCAACATACCGACGCTCGAAAACCCTGAGGTTCGATCATGCTTGTGTCACGTCTGTCCCTGATTGTGGCCGCTGCGGCGTTCTCATGCTGCGCCGCAGCACAAAACGCCACGCCGGCGCAAATACAGCAGACCTATGCGCGCGACAAGGCCGCTTGCGAGGCACTGGCGGGTGACGCCCGCGCCACCTGCCTGCGCGAGGCCGGCGCCGCCGACCAGGCCGCGCGCGCCGGCCAGCTCACCAGCGCCGACGCCGCCACCTACCAGGCCAATGCGCTGCGCCGCTGCGACGTATTCAAAAGCCGCGACGACCGCGCCGACTGCCTCGACCGCATGGGCGCAGGCGCCCAGGTCGAGGGCTCGGTGCAGGGCGGCGGCCTGCTGCGCGAGTCGGTGCGCACCATCACGACCCAGCCCTGATACACCCTCTCAGGCCAGCGCCGTGCGCATCGTGTCGATCACCATCTTGTAATCGCTCTTGCCAAAGATCGCGCTGCCGGCGACAAAGGTATCGGCACCGGCATCGGCCACGCGGCGGATGTTGTCCGTCTTGATGCCGCCGTCGACCTCCAGGCGTATGTCCCTGCCCGAGGCCTCGATGCGCTTTCTGGCGGCCTCCACCTTGCGCAGCGTGCTGTCGATGAAGCTCTGGCCACCAAAGCCGGGGTTGACGCTCATCAGCAGGATCAGGTCGATCTCGTCGATCACCCAGTCCAGCACGTCCAGCGGCATGGCCGGGTTGAAGACCAGCCCCGGCTTGCAGCCGGCAGCGCGTATCGCCTGGACGCTGCGGTGCACATGGCCGGATGCGTCTGGATGGAAGCTGATGTAGTCCGCCCCGGCCTGGGCAAACGCCTGCGCCAGCGCATCGACCGGCTGCACCATCAGGTGCACGTCGATCGGCACCGCCTGGCCCTCGCGCGTGACCGCGTGGGGCTTGAGCGCCTGGCAGACCATGGGGCCGAAGGTCAGGTTGGGCACGTAGTGGTTGTCCATCACGTCGAAGTGGATCCAGTCGGCGCCGGCGGCGATGACGTCGCGCACCTCCTCGCCCAGGCGGGCAAAGTCGGCCGACAGAATGGAGGGAGCGATGCGGTAGGTGGAGGGGCTCATGGCCGCAATTGTCGCAGCCTGAGAGCACGCTCTTACCCCGCATGCCCGTGGTGCCATTACCATTGCCGCCATGGCAGTTTCCCGTTTCGAAGCGCATGTGCGCCCCCGCTTTCTGGCAGACCAGTCGTCTCCAGCCGACGGCGTCTACGCCTTCGCCTACACGATTCGCATCACCAACACCGGCAACCAGGCGGCGCAGCTGATTGCGCGCCACTGGGTCGTGCGCGACGCGCGCGGGCGCGTGCAAGAGGTGCGCGGCCTGGGCGTGGTCGGCCAGCAGCCGCTGCTGCAGCCGGGCGAGACCTTTGAGTACACCAGCGGCTGCCAGCTGCAGACGGCCAGCGGCAGCATGCAGGGCAGCTATCTGTGCGTCAGCAGCGAAGGCGAGACCTTCGACTGCCCGGTCGCCGCCTTCGTGCTGGACGCGATGGCCCAGGACGACGCCGACGCGCCCCCTCACGACAGGGTGCTCCATTGAGCCGCGCCGCCCCCGAGCTGGGCCCGCTGCTGCAGGCCATCGATCCGGCGGCCGCGCCCGCCCAGCGCCACCTGCAACTGATTGCGCTGCTGGCCTGGGTGCGCGGCGACGCGCGCAGCGTCGAAGCCGCGGTGCAGCGCGCCGGCCAGCTGGTCACCGCGCTGGAGCAGTCGGCGCCGCTGCGCATTCGCATGCAGGCCTGGTGGGCCGCGGTGGTGCAGGGACTGGACATCACGACGCTGCTGGCCGACTTCGGCTTTGCCCAGCGCACATCGATGGCCAGCGAGATGATGGAGCGCCTGCGCACCAAGCTGCTGCCCACCAGCCCCGACACGCAGGACGCCAGCGAACTGTTCATGCTGGCGCTGGGCCACGCGTTCGACGCGCGCTGGCTGGCGGCGCTGGACGCCGATCTGCTCACCCGCCTGCGCCATACGCTGGCGCCCACGCCCGAGCAGGCGCAGGCCAGCGCCAGCCTGTGGCAGCGCGCGCTGCTGGACGCCATCACCTACTGCGCCGGGCAAATCCTGGCGACCGGCTTTGCGCCCGAGCTGCGCCTGCGCATGAGCGACGAGGCGCGCGCCGAGCAGCCCTTTCACGCGCTGGTGCGCGACGCCGAGAGCCTGCGCGTGGAGGTACTGCACCCGCTGCGCACCAGCGACCGGCTGGAGCAGGCGGTGGCGCAGCTGCGCGAGCACCTGGACGCCTGCCGCGCCGCGGTCAACACGGTGTATGCGCACTTCGAGGACAACGGCATCTCGGTCGGCCTGGTGTTTCGCCTGCGCCAGCTGCGCTCGCGCATCCTGCGCGTGCGCGAGCTGCTCGAATGCCTGCTGTCCGAGCGCCCGCTGGCCACCGGCGCGCGGCTGCTGTCGCACCTGGTCGTCATCGGGCTGGACCGACGCAGCCTGCGCGCGCTGCTGGCGACCAACTCGTCGCTGCTGGCGGCCAAGGTGGCCGAGCGCAGCGCCGAAACCGGCGAGCACTACATCACGCGCACGCCGCGCGAATACCTGGAGATGGTGCGCATGGCCGCCGGCGGCGGCGCGGTCATGGGCTTCACCACGCTGATCAAGTTCGGGCTGATGGCGCTGCCGCTGTCCATCTTCTTCGGCGGCCTGGCCGCGGGCATCAACTACGCGATCAGCTTCGTGCTCATCCAGCTGCTGCACTTCACCATCGCCACCAAGCAGCCGGCGATGACCGCGCCGGCCATGGCCGCCGAGCTCAAGGACTTGAGCAGCGACGAGGCGGTGGAGGAGTTCGTCGACAAGGTCACCTACCTGGTGCGCTCGCAGGTGGCCGCGGTGCTGGGCAACGTGCTGCTGGTGTTTCCGGCCGGGCTGGCGCTGGCCTGGCTGTACGGCCAGGCGACGGGCAAGCCAGCCATCGACGCCGGCCACGCGCTCGACACGCTGGCGTCGCTGCACCTGCTCGGGCCATCGCTCTTGTTTGCCGCGTTCACCGGCGTGCTGCTGTTTGCGTCCAGCATCGTCGCCGGCTGGGTGGAGAATTGGTTCGTGCTGCACCGCCTGGACACGGCGATTGCCTACAACCCGCGCGTCACCCGGGCGCTGGGCGCAAGTCGCGCGCAGCGCTGGGGCCACTATCTGCGCGAGAACATCTCCGGCTTCGCCTCCAACACCTCGCTGGGCTTCATGCTCGGGCTGGCGCCGGCCTTTGCCGGCTTTTTCGGCCTGGGGCTGGAGGTGCGCCACGTCACGCTGTCCAGCGGTCAGATGGGCGTGGCCGCCGCATCGCTGGGCCTGCAGGTGCTGCACGAGCCGCTGTTCTGGTGGGCTGCTGCCATGATTCCCTTCAATGGCGCGATCAACGTCATCGTCAGCTTCTATATGGCATTCCGCGTGGCGCTGCGCGCGCACAATGTGGGCAGCGTCGACCGCTCGCGCATCTACCGGGCGCTGCTGCGTCGGCTGTGGCGACATGCGCCGTCGTTCTTCCTGCCCCTGCGCCAGCGCACCCCCGCCGCGAAGGAAACCGCATGAACGCTTGGACTCATTTCTGGCAGCAGTCGGCCACCGTGCCGCAGCTGGTGGCGCTGCAATGGGCGCTGCTGCTGGCCGCCGCCTGCGCGGGCGGCTACCTGCTGCAGCGCGCCAGCGGCCTGCCCAAGGTGGTGGGCTACACGCTGGTGGGCACGCTGGCCGGCCTGGCCGGTTTTGGCGCGCCGCTGTGGCCGCTGCACGGCATGGCCGCCTTCGTGATCGAGCTGGGCGTGGCGCTGGTACTGTTCGAATGCGCCGGACGCATTCCGCTGCGCTGGTTTCGCCACAACCCCATGGTGCTCGCGCAAAGCCTGGCCGAATCGCTGCTCTCTTTTGCCGCCGTCTACCTGACGATGCGCTGGCTGGCGCTGCCCGCCCAGGTCGCCAGCGCGCTGGCGCTGGTGGCCGTGGCGGCCTCGCCCACCGTACTCACCCGCGTGGTGGCCGACACGCGCGCCTCCGGCCCGGTGACCGAGCGCACCATCGTGTTGTCGACGCTGTCGGCGCTGTACGCGCTGGCCCTGGGCAGCGCGCAGGCGGGCATGGCACTGCACAGCAGCGCCGGCTGGCTGGCCGGCCTGGGCGCGGTGCTCATGGTGCTGGGCGCGTCGGTTGTCGTGGGTGCGGCGCTGGCACTGCTGCTGCGCGCGGCGCTGCGCTTCATGAGCCCGACCAGCGAGAGCACCGCGCTGCTGCTGCTTCTGCTGCTCACGGCGGCCACCGCGCTGGCGCCGGCGCTGGGCGGCTCTGCGCCGCTGGCGGCGCTGCTGGGCGGCATGCTGCTCAAGCAGATCCACCCGCGGCCCTGGGCCTGGCCGCGCCAGATGGGCACGGCCGCGTCGCTGGTCACGCTGCTGATGTTCGTGCTGGTGGCCACCGTCGCCGCGCAGGTCGACTGGAGCGCGCTGGTGGCGGGCGCCGTGCTGGCGCTGCTGGTGGCGCGCCTGGCCGGCAAGGCGCTGGGCGTGGGCCTGGCCAATGTCGGCAGCGGCGCCAGCTGGCGCCAGGCGCTGTGGACCGCCGGAGCGCTGGCGCCGATGTCGGCCGTCGCGCTGCTGGTGACCGCGCAGCGCTACGCCGGCGCCACACCGGCGCACGGCGCGCAGATCGCCGCTGTCGCGCTGCCGGCCATCTTGCTGATGGAGGTGCTGGGCGCCATCGCCGCCGCCGTCGCCATCTACAAGGTGGGCGAAAGCGCCAAGCCCTGGGCCGCGCCGGCGCCCACCGACGGCGCCAACGTGCCGGGAGAACAGCCATGAGCCTGGGGGCCTTTCAACACTCCGAGGCGCTGAGCCTGGGCGTGGAGCTGGAGCTGCAGCTGGTCAACACGCACGACTACGACCTGGCGCCGTACGCCGCCGACATGCTGCGGCTGATGCAGAAAATCGACCTGCCGGGCACCGTCGTGCCCGAGATGACCAACAGCATGATCGAGGTCTCCACCGGCGTATGCCAGTCGGCGAGCCAGGTGCTCACCGAGCTCGCACGCATCCGCGACGCGCTGGTGCAATGCGGCGACAAGCTCAACATCGCGGTGGCCGGCGGCGGCACCCACCCCTTCCAGCAGTGGCACGAGCGGCGCATCTACGACAAGCCGCGCTTCCAGGAGCTGTCCACGCTATACGGCTACCTGTCCAAGCAGTTCACCATCTTCGGCCAGCACGTGCACATCGGCTGCCCCAGCGCCGACGCCGCGCTCTTGATGCTGCACCGCATGAGCCGCTTCATCCCGCACTGCATCGCGCTGTCGGCATCGAGCCCCTTCGTGCAGGCGCACGACACGCAGTTCGACTCGGCGCGGCTCAATTCGGTGTTCGCCTTCCCGCTGTCCGGGCGCGCGCCCTGCGTGCTGACCTGGGACGAATTCAGGCAGTACTTCGAGAAGATGACGCGCACCGGCGTGGTCAAAAGCATGAAGGACTTCTACTGGGACATCCGCCCCAAGCCCGAGTTCGGCACCATAGAAATCCGCGTCTTCGACACGCCGCTGTCGATCGAGCGCGCCGCGCAGCTGGCCGCCTTCGTGCAGTCGCTGGCCGCCTGGTTCCTGGCCGAGCAGCCGTTTGCGCCGCAGGAGGACGACTACCTCGTCTACACCTACAACCGATTCCAGGCCTGCCGCTTCGGGCTGGATGCGGTCTACGTCGACCCGGCCAGCGGCGAGCACCTGCCGCTGCGCGACCACCTGCTGCAGACCTTCGAGCGCATTGCGCCCCACGCCGAGCCGCTGGGCGCGCTGCCCATGCTGCAGCAGCTCAAGGGCGACGTGCAGGCCGGGCGCAACGACGCGCGCTGGCTGCGCGACGTGATGGGCCGCGAGCAGCTGCTGGCCGAAGTCACGCGCCAGGCGGCGCAGCGCTTTCGCGCGCCCCAGGCCCAGGCTTAAATCCAGATTAATGGGCGAGTTCGACCTCATCGCGCGCTACTTCACGCGCCCTGCGCGCCGCGTGGCGCTGGGCGTGGGCGACGACTGCGCGCTGCTGGCGCCGGCGCCCGGCATGCAGCTGGCCGTCTCCAGCGACATGCTGATCGAGGGCCGGCACTTCTTTGCCGACGTCGACCCCGAGGCGCTGGGCCACAAGGCGCTGGCCGTCAACCTGTCGGATCTGGCCGCCTGCGGCGCGCGGCCGCTGGCCTTCACGCTGGCGCTGGCGCTGCCTGCCGCCGACGAGCGCTGGCTGCAGGGCTTTGCCGGCGGCCTGCTGGCGCTGGCCGACGCGCACCAATGTGAGCTGATCGGCGGCGACACCACGGCCGGGCCGCTCACCATCTGCATCACCATTTTTGGCGAGGTTCCCGCGGGCGACACGCTGCGCAGAAGCGGCGCGCAGCCGGGCGACGACCTGTGGGTCAGCGGCGCGCCCGGCCAGGCACGGCTGGCGCTGGGTGCGCTGCGCGGCGAATGGCAGCTGCCCGCTGGCGTGCTGGCGCAACTGCGCCCGCGCCTGGAGCGCCCGACGCCGCGCGTCGCGCTAGGCCTGCAACTGCGCGGCCTGGCCAGCAGCGCGCTGGACGTGAGCGACGGCCTGCTCGGTGACCTGGGCCACATCCTGCGCGCTTCGGGCGTGGGCGCATGCGTCGATGTCGACGCCGCCAGCGCACCGCTGCGCGTCAGCACCGCGCCCTGGAGTACACAAATGTCCGCGCTGACCCAAGACGATTGGCTGCACTGCGCGCTGGCCGGCGGCGACGACTACGAGCTGCTCTTTACCGCGCCGCCGGCACGCCGCGCCCAGGTGCAGGCGGCCGCCCAGCGCAGCGCCACCGCCGTCACGCGCATCGGCGCCATCACCGCCGAGCGCGGCCTGCGGCTGGTCGACGGCCAGGGGGCGCCGGTGGCCGGCCGCTTCGCTTCGTTCGACCACTTCGCGCCGGCGCGCTGAAAACGCCCAAAGTTACCGATCCACCAGCATCGCCCGCTGCGGGTCATAGCGCATACGCGTAATCGAGCCGTCGCGAATGCACGCCACCGCCTGGTCTATGGCCTGCAGCGGCACCAAAAACCACTCGCACGGCTTGACCGGGTGGCCAAAGCGGTCGGCAATCGCCAGGTCGAGCTGCGCCGGGGCAAAAATGCGGTGCAGCAAGGCTTCCAGCCCGGTGCGGCGTATGCCGGCCAGCTTGTAGGTGGCCACAACCTCCACGTCGGCCAGCAGATAGGTGGCGTCGTGCGCGGCGCCGGCAATGCGCGCCGCCACCTTGCCGCCAGTCACGCCAATCTTGTGGATCAGCGCGCGGTGCTCGGCCACGTAGGGGTTGGACGACAGGCTGCGCAGCACGTAAATGGTGCCGCTCTCGCTGTCGCCCTCATCGATCGCATCGGCAAACAGCGGGCCGGCGTCGGGGTCGGTGATGCGCCGTCCGGCGTCGTCCTTGTACAGCGCGCGCTGCAACGAGCGGCGCAGCAGATTGCTTTCGGTGGCGTTGGAATACACCACGCGCAGGCGCGCATCGTTTTCGCCGTTGGGCGCCTTGAGGGTCTCGCCCACCTCGGCGACGTACACCGTCTGCCCGCCCAGAATGAAGAACTGGCCGGCTTCGATGCTCGCGTCGCGGACAAACGGCCGGGTCTGGCGCACGCCGCTTTTCAATTCCTGCTGCACCTGCTCGAACAAAGGCGCAAAGCGCTCGAAGTCGGCGCAGGGTTCGCGCTCGGCCACCTCCTCGGCCGCCTGCACGCTGGCGTGGCTGCGCACGTGGCGCAAGGTGGTGATCTCCTGCGTGGCATCGGCCATGCCGGCCAGATCGGCCAGCAAGGCGTCGTCATCGGGGTCGTCGGGAGCAGCGCCGTCCGCCGCCTGCACGTATGGATCGCCCTGTAACAAGCCCTGGTGGTCCAGCGGCGCCAGCAGCGCGCGGCAGTCGTCCTGCGCGCGCAGGCGCTCCAGGCGCACGGCGTACAGGCGCTCGAAAATGTCGCCATCGGCCCCATGCCGCGGCGCGCGGCCGTGCTGGGCCACAAAGCGCTGAATGTCCTCGAAGCCCGCCACGATGCGTTCCTCGCGCGCGGTGCGCCCGGTCTTCTTGTCGGGCGCGGCAAAGTCGGCCAGCTCGTCGGCCAGCGCGTCCAGATCCATGTCACTGCTCATAGCGCCCCTCTTTCTTGAAGCGCATGAAGGCGGCCGCGCCCTCGGCCATGCGCTGCTCCCAGGCGTCGCTCGATGCGCTGGCGGGCAGGCGCCCGCGCTCGCGCTTGAACTGCGCGGCCCGCACGGCCAGCGCCCGCGCCTCGTCGGGCGTGAGCTGGGTGCGCCGTGCGCCAATGACGGCCGCCACCTGGCGCAGGCTGTCCTCGCTCATGCTCTTGGCCAAAATGGCGTAGGCCTCGCTGAAGGGGTTGATGCGGTCGATCAAGTCCACGTCCAGCTCGCGCACGTCCATGGCAAAGCGGCGCACGCCGTCGATCAGCGCCGTGCTGCCCGCCGCCCCCACCGCGTCCGCCGTGCCGCCCGCCAGCAACAACTGCTTGGCCTGCTGCGTCAGATTCAGCGCCGCCACGGCGTGCTGGCGCACCGCCTCCTGATCTTCGGCGCTCAGTTCGGGGTATTTATCGCGCACGATCTTGCCCATGCGCAGCTGCGTCAGCTCCTCGGGCACCAGCTCGGTGTCAAACAGCCCGCGCTCCACACTGGTCTTGTCCTGCACGAAGCTGGCAATCACCTCGTTCAAGTCTTCGCGGCAAATGCGGCTGGCCTCGGGGCTGGCGGGCGTGACCAGACCCTTGATCTCGATCTGCATCTGCCCCGTCTCAACGTTGAAGCCCACGTTGCACTGGCCCGGTTGATACCCGCCCTCGCCATAGTCCAGGCTCGGCTGCGGCCCGCTGTCCGCACACTTGGGCCGAAACTCGAAGCGCGGCGCCAGCACCTGCTCCATCAGCAGGCTGGCGGCAATGGCCTTGAGCGTGTCGTTCACCGCCTCGGTCACCAGCTGCGCGCTGGCGTCGGGCTCGGCAATCAGGTTGGTGAAGCGCGCCCGCGCCTTGCCCGGCGCATCGCGCGTGGCGCGGCCGATGATCTGCACGATCTCGGTCAGGCTGGAGCGGTAGCCCACCGTCAGCGCGTGCTCGCACCAAATCCAGTCGAAGCCCTCCTTGGCCATGCCCAGGGCGATGATGATGTCCACGTGGTCGCGGTCGTTCTTGCGCGCCGGGTCTTTCAGTGCGGCGGCCACCTTCTCGCGCCTGGCCGGGTCGTCGTCCACCAGGTCGGCAATGCGCAGCACGCGGCCATCAAGCGTCTTGACCAGCTGAAAACCCGTCGCCGGGTCGCTGCCCTGCCACTGGCCCAGTGCCTCGATGAGATGCTCGACCTCGCGGATCTTGTCCTTGCTGCTCTCGCGCGAGTTGACGCTGGGAATGTGGACGATGGTCTTCTCGCCAGGGTCGAGCACCTTCAGGATGTCGTCGGCATACGAGCCCGAGTAAAAGTAGTAGCCGATGTCCAGCCGCTTCAGATGCGCGTAGCCGCTGAGCTGCTCGTAATAGGTGTAGGTCACGGTGTCAAAACGCGCCTCGTCGGCGGGCGAGAGCACGGCCTCGGCGTCGCCGCGAAAGTACGAACCCGTCATGGCGACGATGTGCGCCCGGTCGCGCTCGATGATCTCGCCCAACTGCGCGCCCAGGCGGTTGTCGGGGTTGCTGGAGACGTGGTGAAACTCATCGACCGCAATCAGCCGCTCATCGAACGCCGCCGCGCCAAAGCGCTCCACGGCAAAGCGAAACGTGGCGTGGGTGCACACCAGCACCCGGTCGTCGCCGGCCAAAAACGCGCCCACGGCGCCCACCTTGCCGCCGTCGTCGGTGCCTGGCGCATCGCACAGGTTCCAGCGCGGCTCAACGCGCCAATCGGCCCAGAAGCCAAATTGGCTCAACGGCGCGTAGTGAAAACTGGCGCCAATGGCTTTCTCGGGCACGACGATCAGCGCCTGCTTCAAGCCCTGGCGGTGCAGCTTGTCGAGCGCGATGAACATCAGCGCCCGGCTTTTGCCCGAGGCCGGCGGCGACTTGATCAGCAGGTACTGCTCGCCCCGCTTTTCAAAAGCGCGCTCCTGCATGGGGCGCATGCCCAGCTCGTTGGCCTGGGCAGAGCGGCCGGTGCGGGCGTAGGTGACGGAAACAGAAGGGACGGCATCGGCGCGGCCTGGATGGAGAGAGGATGGCTCAGTCATGGGACAGTTTTGTGAACCTCATGTTCGATTTCGGGGCCGAATCAAACATGAGGGACAGGGTCATGGTGAAGAAACGCGACTTTCTTGACACAAGGTTCATGGGCTCCCACGCTCATCACCATCGTCGTGCATCAGTTCACGCTCGATCTGCTCGATGCTGGGCAGGCTGGTTTGCAGCTCTGCCGGCAGGGATTCAACCAGCTGGTATTCGGCCACACCCAACGGCTGCCGGTTCTGGCGCAGGGCGTACTCGGCCACCACCTTGTTCTTGGTTTTGCACAGCAGCAGGCCAATGGTCGGATTGTCCTGCGGGTGGCGCACCTGCTCATCCACAGCCGTCAGGTAAAAGCTCAATTGGCCCAGATGCTCAGGCTTGAACTTGCCACCCTTGAGTTCAATCACCACATAGCAGCGCAGTTTCAAGTGATAGAACAGCAGGTCGATGAAAAATTCATCCCCGCCCACATCCAGCAACACCTGCCGGCCCACAAAGGCAAAGCCCGCGCCCAACTCCAGCAGGAAGTCGGTGACGTGCTTGACCAGCGCGCCTTCCACCGCGCGCTCCTGCGCTGCATCGCTCAGACCGAGAAAGTCCAGGCGATACGGGTCTTTCAGCGATTCACGTGCCAGGTCGGACTGTGGCCTGGGCAAAGTCAGCGCGAAGTTGGTATCAGCCTTGCCGCTGCGCTCCAGCAAACGGGTTTCAATCTGCATCACCAACACATTGCGCGACCAGTTGTGCTCGATCGCCTTGGCCGCATACCATTTCCGGATTTCTGGGCCGGGCAGCTTGTCCAGCAAAACCAGGTTGTGGCCCCAGGGCAATTTGTGCAACACCTGCTGCACAAATTGCAGATCGGGCCAGCCCAGGGCGAAAGCACGCATGTACTTCAGGTTGCGGACCGAAAACCCCTGCATCTCGGGAAATGCCGAGCGCAAGTCCTGTGACAAACAGGTCGACCACTCTTGCACCCCAGCCCTGCCGGTCTTGCCGCTCCAAAATGGCGTAGCCGATTCTCCAATACAGCATGACCAGCTCAAGATTGAGCGCTTGGGCCGCGCGCTGCTGGGCGTCATGGATTTGCGTTTTCAGTTCAGCCAGCCAGCCCGCGTAGCCGTCGGGCGCGGGGGTCAGTTTGACGGGCTTGTCACTCATGCCACGCTCCCTTTTTTTGCGTCGGTTTGCCGGGCATCCGGCCCACACCCGCCGCCATCTCGGTATACAGCGCAAACAGTTTTTCCAGCCGCTCGGTGTCGTTCTTGAAGCGCCGGCCGATGTAAATGCGCTCCAGCACCTCGTCATTGCGCTCGTGCGCGGCGCGCAGGTTGGCGGGCATGGCGCCTGGTGCGTACAGCTCGGCAATGGTGGCCGGAAAGTGCTCCTCGCGCGCCAGCAGAATGCCCTCGGCGCAGGCCGTCAGGTCGGCCTTGTTTTTTTCGGTGAGCGGGGGCAGGGGGAAGGTGTTCCAGCCCAGGGTGTTGGAGTAGCGAAAGTCGGTTTTCAGCTTGCCGCAAACGGTGGCGATCCAGACCAAGTGCAGGCGCGAGGCGATGAGGGCGAGGTTCCAGAGGGGGGCGTCGAACAAGCCATACACCGCATTCGAAACGATATCGCCCGGCGGAAGCAATCCGACGGGCAAGTACGCGCGCAACTCGCTTGAATGAATCGGCACAATGAGTACAGCCTCCGCTCCGGTTTGCCGTACCTCACCGAAACGGTAGGGCACATGCGCGAGTTCCTTGGTTGTCGGTCGAGATGACGCCATGCGCTGCAGGTAAACCGCATCAAAACGTTTGGCCAACCAGTCGCTTTTCCGTGCGGCGGCGCTACTGCTCTGTGACACCCAAATACAGCGGCGTTCTTTGCCCTGGATAAATTCTTCCGATCCCACGAACCGCCGGATGTATTGACCGTCCACGCCATGCTTTTGGATGGCATCGTTCGCTTCTTGTGCGGTAAGCAAGAGACCGCCACCATCATTCGGCATGCTTCCGAAGTTCATGGAATTAAGTCCGCTCATGGGTTCTGATTGCGCCTCGACTACGACGTCTGCGCCTGCGACCAGATAGGCGTTGATGTGTTCACACTGGCGTTCGGTTGTTTGGCCATCTTCATCCAGCGTAAACAAGCGGCACGGGCTGCGCAGTTGAGTGCTGATGCCAATGATGGCCACCGTCACCCCGGCGTTGTGCGCCGCCAGGTTGGCCCATTTGAAGCTGGTGTGGGCAAAGTCGATCTGGCAGCCGGTGGAGAAGACGGCCGACCACAGTGGTGCGACCTGGCGGCCTTGGCAGACGGAGTTGGTCGAGACAAAAGCCGCAACGGCGGGCGTTCTGTTGCAGTAGTCGGCGGCCTTCATGAACCAGCCTGCCACATAGTCGAGTGACTTCCACCCCTTGGTGTAGCTCTCAAAAATAGCTTGCAGGTCAGCCTTCTGTTCACCTGTTTGCCCTTGACTTCCCTTGTACGGCGGATTACCGCAAATAAACGTCTCGCCGCCCTCGTTCTCGAAGTCGATCTGCGCCTGGTCAAGCGGCGTTGCAAACAAGTCGTCGGCCGTCAGCCTGACGCCGCTGCCCGTCGGCGGGCAAATGCCCAGCCAGTCCAGGCGCAGCGCGTTGCCGCAGGTGATCCAGTTCTGGCTGGACAGGGGCAGAAAGACCATCAGCGCCTCTTGCTGGCCCAGGTAGCGCTCGTCGCACTGGTATTGCGCAATCACCAGCGCCAGGCGGGCGATCTCGGCGGAAAAGTCGGCCAGCTCGATGCCGCGGAAATTGGTCAGCGGAATGCTGCTCTTGCGCCCGGCCTCGCCGCGCCGTTCATGGATGGCGTGCTCGATCTCGCGCAGCTGCTTGTAGGCAATGACCAGGAAGTTGCCCGAACCGCAGGCCGGGTCGAACACGCGGATGCGGGCGATGCGCTTCTTCAGATTGAGCAGGGTGCGCGGGTTGTCGCCCGCCTCGTCCAGCTTGGCGCGCAGCTCGTCCAAAAACAGCGGGTTCAGCACCTTCAGGATGTTGGGCACGCTGGTGTAGTGCATGCCCAGCTGCCCGCGCTCGCCGTCGTCGGCAATGGCCTGCACCATGGAGCCAAAGATGTCGGGGTTGATGCGCGTCCAGTCCAGGCTGCCGATGTGCAGCAGGTAGGAGCGGGCGATGCGCGAAAAGCGCGGCACGGCCAGGGAACCGGAGAACAGCCCACCGTTGACGTAGGGAAAGGCGTCGGCCCAGGGGCGCAGGCCGCTGCGGGTGCGCTCTTGCAGCGGCGTGTTCATGGCGCAAAAGATGTCGCCCAGCACCTGGTGCGTGTCGCTGGCGTCGCGCGCGCTCATTTGCTCGATGGTGCCGGTAAAGCGCCGCTGGCCGTGAAAAATGCCGGTGTCTTCGGCAAAAAAGCAGAAGATGAGCCGCGCCATGAAATGGTTCATGGCGTGGCGTTGCGCGGCGTGGCCCCAGTCGGGGTTGTCCTTGAGCAGCTCGACGTACAGCCGGTTGAGCCGGCTGGTGGCGCGGATGTCGAAGCTGCTTTCGCGGATTTGCGGCGCGGTGCTGATGCCGGCCAGCGGCAGGAAGAAGCCGAAGTGGTTGGGCAGGTCGGTGAAGGCGCAGGCGATGGTCTCGCCGCCGGCCAGTTCCTCGGCTTCCAGCGTGTCGCCGTCGGTGGCCAGGATGAATTTGGCTTTGGCCCGGGTGGTGGCGGGGCTGGCGCGCAGGGCGGCAAGGGTGGCCGTGACCTGGTCTGGGGCGGCGGTGGCGATGTGGATGTTGTTGCGCTGCAAGACGCCTGCGGGCAGATCCGAGGCGTTGGTGCCGCCCTTGCGCAGACGCTTGAGCGTGGTTTCCTTGTTGCCGAAGGCGGCCAGAAAGGCGTAGGCGAACTCGGCCGGGTCAAAGGGCTGCTCGGCCAGCAGGGAGACGGCCTGTTCAATTTCTACGGGGTTCATGGGCGAGAGGGACGGGAGGGGCGAGAGGCATTGCGGCGCCCATTATTGCGGCCGGCAACCGTGCAATGGCGCGCCGCGCGCCAGAGCAAGGGCAAGGGATGCCCTACATAACCCTCGTGAGTCGGTGCCAGCGTAGATCGGGATGGGAAGCAAAGCGCTTTTTTGCTCCCTCCCCCTTTGGGGGAGGGCTGGAGCGGGGGCCAGCGACGCTGGCTCGGGCATGTGCTTGGCTGCCTGCAGGCAGCCCCCATCCCCACCTTCCCCCAGAGGGGGAAGGAGTCTGAGACAGCTTGCTAATCAAGAAAGCGCACGCGGGTTTTAGAAGTGCTGCCGGCGCTCCCCGGCAGGGGTTGAGCGTGAGCTTGGTATTTGGCGCGGCTGGCGGGGATCGAACCCACGACCCTCGGCTTCGGAGGCCGATACTCTATCCACTGAGCTACAGCCGCTGGGAGCGCACGCGGTGCGCCCGTTTGCTGCGCTGGCATTCATGTGAATATCCGCATGGATATTCACATGAATGCAGGCAGCCGCGCATTATTGCACGCCGGTCACCCTAAATTCGGTAGTTGGATGCGCTTGCCAGTGCCGTGATCGGCGCGCCAGGCAAGGCGCGACGACGCAGCGGGCTACTGCCCGCAAGGAGGAGCAACGCCGCATGGTGTGGCGAGCGCGGTGCTGGCGGGTGCATAGCGCGGTTACCCGCAAGGCGAGCCACGCCGTAATCAAAAAACGCTCTATCCACAAGACCTTATCGGAGGTGGCAAGCGGTCAACTGCCGAATTTAGGGTCACAGCGCAAAGCCCAGGCCGCGCAGATAGGCGTCGACGGCGCCGCGGCCGTGGGCACGCAGGGTGAAGCCGGCATCCGACAGAATCCACGCCTGCAGCAATCCGTCGAACAGCCCCTGCAGGCCGATGGCGGCGGCGGCGATGTCTATGGGCAGCTGCACGCCCGCGTCCAGGCTGGCTTGCTGCAGGTTGCGTGCGAAACGCTCGCGCAGGAGCAGCAGGGAGTCGAGGTGGCGCTCGCGCATGGCGCTGAGCTCGCCGACGTATTCCACGCGAAACATGGCAATTTCAAGCACGCGGCGCAGGTGGGCGTCGCCTTCGACGGTGGCGAAGATGCCGTCGATCATCGCGCGCAGGCACTCGAGCGCAGGCACGCCGGGGGCGGGCTCGACGTCCAGATAGTCCAGCGTCAGCGGCTGGCGCAGGCGCTCCATCACGGCATCGAGCAGGTCGAACTTGTCCTTGAAGTGCCAGTAAATGGCCCCGCGCGTCGCGCCAGCGGCTTGCGCAATATCATTGAGCGAGGCTTTGGAGACGCCTTTTTCATGAAAGACGCATTCGGCCGCATCCAGCAAGCGATTGCGGGTGGCATCGGCATCTTCCTTGGTGCGGCGAGCCATGGTTTTGATGTCTCCGAAAACAGTGAAAGCAGTTGAGTATACATTCACGCATGTATGTATAATTGCGCGCTTTCGAACAATGATCTCCGGGTTTGACCTTATGGCAGGCTTCCGGAGTCTGGCCTCTCAGCCTCTGATGCCACCAAAGGACTTGCATGTTCCGCACCAACAACGCCAACCCTCTGCGCACCGGCGCCCTGGCCCTGTCGGCCGCCGCCGCCCTGCTTCTTGCCGCCTGCGGCCAACGCGACGCTGCCCCTCAGGGTGCGGGCGGGCCGCCACCCGCGCCCCAGGTGGGCGTGGTGACCGTGGCGCCCGCGGCGGTCGGCCTGGTCAACGAGCTGCCCGGCCGTCTGGAGGCGTCGCGCGTGGCCGAGGTGCGCGCGCGCGCCGCGGGCATTTTGCAAAAGCGCACCTTCACCGAAGGCAGCGACGTGAAGGCCGGGCAGACGCTGTTTTTGATCGACAGCGCGCCCTACCAGGCGGCGCTTGAGCAGGCACAGGCGAGCGTCGCGCAGGCGCAGGCCAGCCTGGCGCAAAACCGTGCGCTGGCGCAGCGCTACCAGCCGCTGGTGGCGGTCAATGCCGTGAGCCGCCAGGAATACGACAACGCGGTGGCCGCAGAGAAAACCTCCGAGGCCAACCTGGCCGCAGCCAAGGCGGCGGTGACGACGGCGCGCATCAACCTGGGTTACGCCACGGTGACGGCGCCGATTGCCGGGCGCATCGGCCGCGCACTGGTGACCGAGGGCGCGCTCGTCGGCCAGGGCACGCCGACCGAGCTGGCCGTCATTCAGCAGATCAACCCGCTGTACATCAACTTCACCCAGTCGGCGGCCGACGCGCTCAAGCTGCGCGCGGCCATGGCCAGCGGCAAGTACCAGCAGGCGGGCAAGGGCGCGGCGCAGGTCAGCGTGGTGCTGGAGGACGGCAGCATTTATGCCCACAAGGGCCGCCTGCTGTTTACCGACCTGACGGTGGACGCGACCAGCGGCCAGGTGACGCTGCGCGCCGAAGTGCCCAACCCGCAGTACGACCTGCTGCCCGGCCTGTATGTGCGCGTGCGCCTGGAGCAGGCGCAGGTGGACAACGCCATTTTGCTGCCCCAGCAGGCGGTGACGCGATCGGCCACGGCCGACACGGTGATGGTGGTGGGAGACGGCGGGCAGGTGGCGCCGCGCCCGGTCAAGCTGGGCCCCAGCCAGGGCAGCGACTGGGTGGTGCTGGGTGGCCTCAAGGCAGGCGAGAAGGTGATGGTCGACGGCTTTCAGAAGCTGCCGCGCGTGGCGCCCGGCCAGCCGATGGTCGTCCAGCCCGTGGAGGCGGGCGCAGGCAGCGGCGACACGCTGCCGGCCAAGCCGGCCAATGGCAACGCGGGTGACGGCGCGGACGGTAACGCGGACGGCAGCGCAGGCGCTGGCGCCAGCAAGTCCTGACCCACCGGAGCACGCCCCATGGCCAAGTTTTTCATTGATCGACCCATTTTTGCCTGGGTCATCGCCATCTTCATCATGGTGATCGGCGCGGTGTCCATCACCCAGCTGCCCATTGCCCAGTACCCGTCGGTGGCGCCGCCCACCATTCAACTGTCGGTCGCCTACCCGGGCGCCACCGCGCAGACGCTGGAAGACAGCGTGCTGTCGGTCATCGAGCGCGAGATGAACGGCGCCACCGGCCTGGCCTATATGGAGGCGACGGCGCAGGCCAACGGCACGGGCACGGTGGTGCTCAGCTTCGAGCCGGGCACCAACGACGACCTGGCGCAGGTGGACGTGCAAAACCGCCTCTCGCGCGCCACGCCGCGCCTGCCATCGGTAGTGGTGCAGCAGGGCGTGCGCGTAGAGAAGTCGCGCTCGAACTTTCTGATGTTCACCATGCTCACCAGCGACAGTCCGGACGTGAGCGTGGCGGCGCTTGACGACTACGCCGAGCGCAACGTCGTGCCCGAGCTGCAGCGCCTGCCCGGCGTGGGGTCGGTGACGCACTTTGGCGCCGAGCGCGCCATGCGCATCTGGGTCGATCCGGCCAGGCTCAAGGGACTGAACATCTCGCTCGACCAGGTCAACGCCGCCATCCGCGCGCAGAACGTGCAGGTGTCGGCCGGCAGCCTGGGCGACCTGCCCATTGCCGACGGCCAGATGACGACGGCCACCATCGTCGTGCGGGGCCAGCTGTCGACGGTCGAGCAGTTCGAGGACATCGTGCTGCGCGCCAACACCGACGGATCTTCGGTGCGCATGCGCGACGTGGCGCGCGTGGAGCTGGGCACGCAAAGCTATAGCGGCGGCGCCAACCTCAACGGCAAGCCTGCCGCCGCCATGGGCGTGCAGCTGACCTCCAACGCCAACGCGCTGCAGACGGCCAAGCTGGTCAAGGCCAAGTTCAAGGAGCTCGAACCCTTTTTCCCGGACGGAGTGAGCTACGCCATTCCCTACGACACCTCGACCTTCGTCGCCGTCTCCATCGAGAAGGTGGTCGAGACGCTGGTCGAAGCCGTGGTGCTGGTGTTTCTGGTGATGTTTCTGTTTCTGCAGAATTTTCGCTACACCGTCATTCCGACCATCGTCGTGCCCATTGCCCTGCTGGGCACGTTTGCGGTGCTGCTGGCGCTGGGCTTTTCCATCAACGTGCTGACCATGTTCGGCATGGTGCTGGTGATCGGCATCGTGGTCGACGACGCCATCGTCGTCGTCGAGAACGTCGAGCGCATCATGCGCGAGGAAGGCCTGGCGCCGCTGCCGGCCACGCGCAAGGCCATGGGGCAGATCTCGGGCGCCATCATCGGCGTGACCGTGGTGCTGATCTCGGTGTTCGTGCCGCTGGCCTTCTTTGCCGGCTCCACCGGCAACATCTACCGCCAGTTCGCCGCCACCATGGCAACGTCGATCGCGTTCTCGGCCTTCATGGCGCTGTCGCTCACGCCGGCGCTGTGCGGCACGCTGCTCAAGCCCGTCACGGCCGAGGAACACAATAAAAAGGGTTTTTTTGGCTGGTTCAACCGCTCTTTTGCCTCGACCACGCGCGGCTACGAGTCGGGGCTGGCGCGGCTGATTCGCCGCAGCACCCGCATGATGGTCATCTACGCGGCGCTGATCGGCGCGGTGGTGCTGGTCTACAACCGCCTGCCCACGTCCTTTCTGCCCAATGAAGACCAGGGCTTTCTGGTGGGCAACGTGCAGCTGCCGCCGGGCGCCGGCCAGGCGCGCACCGAGGCGGTGATGTCCGAGGTCAGCACTTACATGATGGCCCAGCCCGAGGTGGCCAACGTCGTCACCGTGGCCGGCTTCTCGTTCTCGGGCCAGGGCCAGAACATGGGTATTTCCTTCATCACGCTCAAGGACTGGAGTGAGCGCCCTGGCCCGGCGCACTCGGCCGAGGCCGTGGCCGGCCGCGCCACCGGCGCGCTGTGGGGTGTGCGCGACGCCTTCATCTTCGTCGTCAGCCCGCCGGCCATCCCCGAGCTGGGCAACGCCGCGGGCTTCACCTTCCGCCTGCAAGACCGCTCGAGCAAGGGCCACGACGCGCTGATTGCCGCGCGCAACCAGCTGCTGGGCATGGCCGCGCAGAGCAAGGTGCTGGACGGCGTGCGCCCGGACGGCATGGAGGATGCGCCGCAAATGCAGATCCAGATCGACCGCGAAAAGGCCGCCGCGCTGGGCGTGGGCTTTGACAGCATCAGCAGCGCGCTGTCGACGGCGCTGGGCTCGAGCTACATCAACGACTTCCCCAACCAGGGACGGCTGCAGCGCGTCGTGGTGCAGGCCGACGTGTCGGCGCGCATGCGCCCCGAGGAGGTGCTCGATATTCCCGTGCTCAACAACAAGGGGCAGGTGGTTCCGCTGTCGACCTTTGCCTCCACGCACTGGATCACGGGCGCCATGCAGACGGTGCGCTACAACGGCTATCCGTCGATGAAGATCGCCGGCGCCGCCGCGCCGGGCTTCAGCACGGGAGACGCCATGGCCGAGATGGAGCGCCTGGCCGCCCAGCTGCCCGAGGGCTTTGGCTACGAGTGGACGGGCCAGTCGCGCGAGGAAAAGCTCGCCGGCGGCCAGGCCATGGTGCTGTATGCGTTCTCGCTGCTGGCGGTGTTCCTGGCACTGGCGGCGCTGTATGAGAGCTGGTCGATTCCGTTCTCGGTGATGCTGGTCGTGCCGCTGGGCGTGCTCGGCGTACTGCTGGGCACGCTGCTTCGCGGCATGGACAACGACGTGTATTTCCAGATCGGCCTGATCACCATCATCGGCCTGTCGGCCAAGAACGCCATTCTGATCATCGAGTTCGCCAAGGACTTGCAGGCCCAGGGCAAGAGCGTGGTGGCCGCGGCGCTGGCGGCGGCGCACCTGCGCTTTCGCCCCATCATCATGACGTCGCTGGCCTTCACGCTGGGCGTGATGCCGCTGTTCCTGTCCACGGGCGCAAGCTCGGCCAGCCAGCGCGCCATCGGCACCGGCGTCGTCGGCGGCATGGTGAGCGGCACCCTCCTGGCGGTGATCTTCGTTCCGCTGTTCTTCGTCGTCGTGCGCAGCATGTTCAAGGGCAGCACACGCCAGCATGAGCACGACATGAAAATGGCACAGCACCACGAAAGCACCGAATGAAAGCCCTCATGCCCTCTTCTTTCATGCACACCGCGCCTCGGCTGACCGCCCTGGCCGCGGCCGCCCTGCTGGCCGGCTGCAGCTTCATTCCGACCTATGAGCGCCCGGCCGCCCCGCTGCCCGCCGGCTACACCCTGGCCGGCCCTGCGCTGGCTGCCGACGCCCCGGCGGCCACGGCCATCGACTGGAAGGATTACTTCACCGACGCGCGCCTGCAGCGCCTGGTCGGCATGGCGCTGGCCAACAACCGCGACCTGCGCGTCGCCATGCTCAACGTCGATCAGGCGCGTGCGCAGTTCCAGATCCGACGCGCCGATCAATTCCCCACCGTGAGCGCACTGGCCAATGCCACGCGCCAGCCCAACACCTCCGGCCAGTACGCCAACCAATTCCAGGTCGGCGTGGGCATCACCGCCTGGGAGATCGACTTCTTCGGCCGCATCGCCGCGCTCAAGGAGCAGGCGCTGGCGCAGTACCTGGCCACCGACGAGGCACGCAAGTCGGCCCAGATCAGCCTGGTTTCGGCCGTCGCCTCGGGCTGGCTGACGCTGTGCGCCGACGAGGAGCTGCTCGACCTGTCGCGGCGCACGCTGCAAACGCGCGAGCAGTCGCTGCAGCTCACCCGCCTGCGACTGGACAACGGCATCAGCTCCGAACTCGACTACGCGCAGGCGTTGAGCCTTGCGCAGTCGGCGCGCGCCACGCTGGCGCAGCAGCAGCGCCAGCGCCTGCTCGACGAGAATGCGCTGGTGCTGCTGCTCGGCCAGGCGCTGCCCGAGGACATCCGCGCCAGCCTGACCAGCGCGCGCCTGGAGGACAACTCGCCGATGCAGCCCCTGCCCGTGGGCCTGCCGTCGGATCTGCTGACGCGGCGCCCGGACATCCGCATGGCCGAGCAGCAGCTGATCGGCGCCAATGCCAACATCGGCGCGGCGCGCGCGGCCTTTTTCCCGCGCATTGCGCTGACCGCGCAGTTCGGCTCGGTCAGCTCCGAGTTGTCGGGCCTGTTCAAGAGCGGCAGCTGGGCGTTCTCGCTTGCGCCGCAGGCGGCCTTGCCGATTTTTGACGCCGGGCGCAACCAGGCCAATCTGGACGCCGCCATGGTGGGCCGCGACATTGCGCTCGCGCAATACGAGAAGTCCATCCAGAGCGCTTTTCGCGAAGTCTCCGACGCCCTCGCCGGCCTGGACACGCTGCGCCAGGAGATCGACGCGCAGACGGCCCTGGTCGACGCCAACCGCCGCAGCCTGGAGCTGGCCGACCTGCGCTACCGCAACGGCGTGGCCAGCCACCTGGATCTGCTGGACGCGCAGCGCTCGCTGTTCGGCTCCGAGCAGGCGCTGGTGGCCGCGCGCCTGCAGCAGCAGCTCAACCAGGTGGCGATGTACAAGGTGCTGGGCGGCGGCTGGACGCAACAACCCCAAGGCGAGGAGGACGCACCCCAGTCATGAAGCTGCTGCGCGCCGGGGCACTTCTATAATCGGTGCCCTGTTGATGTAACGCAAAACAAACCGAGGACACCATGAGCACCCCACACGACCAAGCCCACACCGGCCCCATCAAGACTCCTCAGCAATTGCTGGCCGGCGTTGTGCTGGGTTTTGTGCTGCCCATCTTCATCATCATCGGCCTGGCCGTGTACGTCACCTCCGCGCCCAAGCCCGGAGCCGGAGCCGGCAACATGGAAATGGCCATCGCCAAGCGCATCCAGAAGGTCGGCGACGTCACGATCGCCGTCGACGAGGCCGACCGCCCGCTGCATTCGGGCGAAGAGGTCTTCAAGGCCCAGTGCGCCGCCTGCCACGCCACTGGTGCGGCCGGAGCGCCCAAGTACGGCGACGCCGGCGAATGGGGCCCGCGCATCAAGACCGGCTACGACACCCTGCTGAACGCCGCGCTGCACGGCATGGGTGCCATGCCTCCGCAAAGCGGCGGCCAGTTCAACGAGACTGAAATCGCCCGCGCGGTGGTCTACATGGCCAATGCCGGCGGCGCCCAGTTCGACGAGCCCCAGGCACCTGCCGCGGAAGACGGCGACAAGGCGGCCGACGCCAAGTAATTCCGTTTTTATATCAATCGAGTACGCGAAGGTGAAGCGCAGACAGTGCTGTAGCACGGCAAGCGAAGCCGACAAAGTAATCGGTTGATATAGAAATGGAATAAAACCTACGGGCTCCCGAATGCCCCCGCAACCGGCCTCTCGGCCGGTTTTTTCATGCCTGCAACTGCGCGGGACTGAGCACAAAGCCGAACCGCGCCGGCAGCTCGTCGCGGCGCACTTCCCGTACTTCACCGCCCTGCTGCTCGATGCGCCGCGCCGCCAGCTCCATGTCCAGGCTGTGCACCAGGCCGAAGCCCTGCGCACAGTCCAGGTAGAGCCAGCCACGCTCGTCGACCAGCCATCGGGAGGTGCCCGCTGACTGCACTCCGGTGTGCGCGCACGCGCCGCCCTGGGGCTGCAGCCGCCAGACCAGCGGCGCGGCCTCGAGCTCGACGAACACGCGCTGCGGCCCGTTCTGGAAATACCAGCAACCCCGTACGTCGCACGTGTAGTTGCGCTCAATGAAGGCCAGCAGCCCCGGGTGCTCCAGCCGGTCGCCCCGGGCCTGCATGAAGTCACCGCGCGCCTGCGTCTGCGCATCACGCAAATACCAGCGCCCGCGGGCATCCAGGCCCAGCCAGCCATAGCAGTCGGGCACGTTGGGCCACTTGGCCATGGCCTGGATCACGATGTCGTCCATCGGTGCCTCCCTCCGCACGCCGCCGTGGCGGCGCAGACATAAAAAAAGGATGTGCGCAATGCACATCCCTAAGATTTTGCCGTTGTGGCGCGGCAGATCAGCGTTTCTCGCGGTATTTGCGCAGCGCGGCCAGCTGGGCGGCCATGATGGCCAACTCCGACTGCGCGCGAGCCAGGTCGACCTCGCTCTTGGCGTTCTTGAGCGCGTCTTCCGCGGCGGCCTTGGCCTCTTGCGCCTTGTGGTCGTCCAGATCCTGGCCGCGGATCGCGGTGTCGGACAGCACGGTCACCTGGTTGGGCTGCACCTCAAGAATGCCGCCGGCGACGAAGATGAACTCCTCGCTGCCGTCGGCCATCTCGATGCGCACCGAGCCGGGCTTGATGCGCGTGATCAAGGGCGTGTGCTTGGGCAGGATGCCCAGCTCGCCGGCCTCGCCGGGCAGTGCGACAAAGCGCGCCTGGCCCGAGAAGATCGACTCTTCGGCACTGACCACATCAACGTTGATGGTGTTCATGGGACTCCTTCGGTTGGGCGTATGGCGTCTGGCGTCGGGTGCGGGGCGGTCTCACGATGCCCTCCCGCTCCCAACGCTCAACCGGGCGCGATCAGGCAGCCAGCTTCTTGGCCTTCTCGAAGGCCTCGTCGATGGTGCCGACCATGTAGAAAGCCTGCTCGGGCAGGTGGTCGCACTCGCCGGCCACGATCATCTTGAAGCCGCGGATGGTCTCGGACAGCGGCACGTACTTGCCAGGCGCGCCGGTGAACACCTCGGCGACGTGGAAGGGCTGCGACAGGAAACGCTGGATCTTGCGAGCGCGGGCCACGGTGAGCTTGTCCTCGGGGGCCAGCTCGTCCATGCCCAGAATCGCGATGATGTCGCGCAGTTCCTTGTAGCGCTGCAGCGTGCCCTGCACGTCGCGCGCCACCTGGTAGTGCTCGTCGCCGACGACCTGGGGGTCGAGCTGGCGGCTGGTGGAGTCCAGCGGGTCGACGGCCGGGTAGATGCCCAGGGCGGCGATGTCACGCGAGAGCACCACGGTGGAGTCCAGGTGGGCAAACGTCGTGGCGGGCGAGGGGTCGGTCAAGTCGTCGGCCGGCACGTACACGGCCTGGATCGAGGTGATCGAGCCGACCTTGGTCGACGTGATGCGCTCTTGCAGCTTGCCCATTTCCTCGGCCAGCGTCGGCTGGTAGCCCACGGCGGAAGGCATGCGACCCAGCAGAGCGGACACTTCGGTACCGGCCAGTGTGTAGCGGTAGATGTTGTCCACGAAGAACAGCACGTCGCGGCCTTCGTCGCGGAACGACTCGGCAATCGTCAGGCCCGTCAGCGCCACGCGCAGACGGTTGCCCGGCGGCTCGTTCATCTGGCCGTAGACCATGGACACCTTGGACTCGCCCAGGTTCTCCAGGTTCACGACGCCCGAGTCGGCCATCTCGTGGTAGAAGTCGTTGCCTTCGCGGGTGCGCTCACCGACGCCGGCGAACACGGACAGACCCGAGTGCGCCTTGGCGATGTTGTTGATGAGCTCCATCATGTTGACGGTCTTGCCCACGCCGGCGCCGCCGAACAGGCCGACCTTGCCGCCCTTGGCGAACGGGCACACCAGGTCGATCACCTTGATGCCGGTCTCCAGCAGCTCCTGCGAGGGGCTCAGTTCGTCATAGGCGGGCGCCTTGCGGTGGATGGAGGCCGTGAGCGCCTGATCCACGGGGCCGCGCTCGTCGATGGGGTTGCCCAGCACGTCCATGATGCGGCCCAGCGTCGCCTTGCCCACGGGCACGGTGATCGGGTTGGCGGTGTTGGTCACCATCAGACCGCGCTTCAAGCCATCGCTGGAGCCCAGCGCAATGGTGCGCACCACGCCATCGCCCAGCTGCTGCTGCACTTCCAGGGTCAGCGCCGAGCCTTCGAGCTTGAGCGCGTCGTACACCTTGGGCATCTGCTCGCGCGGGAACTCCACGTCCACCACGGCGCCGATACATTGAACAATCTTGCCCTGAACGGGGGTGTTCTCTTGAGCCATTGTGTTTGCTCCAAAAATTTAAACTGCGGCGGCGCCTGCAACGATCTCCGAAAGCTCTTTCGTGATCGCGGCCTGGCGCGTCTTGTTGTAGACCAGCTTGAGCTCGTCGATGACGGTGCCGGCGTTGTCCGTGGCGGCCTTCATGGCCACCATGCGCGCCGACTGCTCCGAGGCCATGTTCTCGGCCACCGACTGGTAGATCAGCGACTCCACATAGCGCACGAGCAATTCATCGATGACCGACTGTGCGTCGGGCTCATAGATGTAGTCCCAGCTGGCGTGTGCCTTGTCCGTCTTCATGTGCTCGTCGGACAACGGCAGCAACTGCTCGACCACCGATTCCTGCCTCATCGTGTTGATGAATTTGGTGTAGGAAAGGTAGACCGCGTTGATCTTGCCCTCGGCGTAGGCATCGAGCAGCACCTTGACCGGACCGATCAGGCGCTCCAGATGCGGCGTGTCGCCCAGTCCGACGGACTGCGCAACCACCCTGGCGCCGATGCGGTTGAGAAAACCCAGGCC
This sequence comes from Comamonas faecalis, assembly GCF_039538025.1. Classification (NCBI taxonomy): domain Bacteria; kingdom Pseudomonadati; phylum Pseudomonadota; class Betaproteobacteria; order Burkholderiales; family Comamonadaceae; genus Comamonas; species Comamonas faecalis. The sequence goes on along the minus strand of NZ_BAABBP010000004.1, from coordinate 16,519 downwards.
CTTGTTGCCAATGGCCACCGCCTGCACCTGATCGCCCGCGTCCTGCAGTTCACGCAGCTTGTTCGTGACCGCTCGCAGCACGTTGGTGTTCATGCCGCCGCACAGGCCCTTGTCGGTCGTCACCACGATGATGCCCGCCGTCTTGGCGTCGTTCACTTTCATGAACGGATGGACATACTCCGGGTTGGCCTGGCCGAGATGGGCGGCGATCGCGCGCACCTTCTCGGCGTAGGGACGGGCGGCGCGCATGCGATCCTGCGCCTTGCGCATTTTGGATGCGGCCACCATTTCCATGGCTTTGGTGATCTTCTTGGTGTTTTCCACCGATTTGATCTTGCCGCGTATTTCCTTGCCTGCTGCCATGTCGTTTCCTCCTTCGAATCAGACGAAGGATTTCTTGAACGCGGTAATGGCTTGCGTCAGTTCGGCTTCGTCCTTGCCTTCCTTGTCGAAGGCGCGGTTGGTGTCCAGGCGCTCCAGCAGCGCGCCGTTGCTCGTCTTGAGGAACTGGTGCAGGCCGGACTCGAACGACAGGATCTTCTTGACGTCGACGTCGTCCAGGAAGCCCTTGTTCACAGCGTACAGCGAGGCCGCCATCAGGCTGATGGGCAGCGGGCTGTACTGGGGCTGCTTGAGCAGTTCGGTCACGCGTGCGCCGCGGTCGAGCTGCTTGCGCGTGGCTTCGTCCAGGTCGGAGGCGAACTGCGCGAACGCGGCCAGCTCACGGTACTGCGCCAGGTCGGTACGGATACCGCCGGACAGGCCCTTGATCAGCTTGGTCTGGGCGGCACCACCGACGCGCGACACCGAGATACCGGCGTTGATGGCGGGGCGGATGCCGGCGTTGAACAGGCTGGTCTCCAGGAAGATCTGGCCGTCGGTGATCGAGATCACGTTGGTCGGCACGAAGGCGGACACGTCGCCGGCCTGGGTTTCGATCACCGGCAGCGCCGTGAGCGAACCCGTCTTGCCCTTGACCTCGCCCTTGGTGAACTGCTCCACATAGTGGGCGTTGACGCGGGCTGCGCGCTCGAGCAGGCGGCTGTGGAGATAGAACACGTCGCCGGGGAAGGCTTCGCGGCCCGGCGGGCGGCGCAGCAGCAGCGACACCTGGCGGTAAGCCACGGCCTGCTTGGACAGGTCGTCGTAGACGATCAGCGCGTCCTCGCCGCGGTCGCGGAAATATTCGCCCATGGTGCAGCCCGAATAGGCCGACACGTATTGCATGGCGGCCGATTCGGAGGCCGAGGCAGCGACGACGATGGTGTAGTCCATCGCACCAGCCAGTTCCAGCGAGCGCACCACGTTCTTGATCGACGACGCCTTCTGGCCGATGGCGACGTAGATGCAGGTCACGCCCTGGCCCTTCTGGGCGATGATGGCGTCGATGGCCACGGCCGTCTTGCCGGTCTGGCGGTCACCAATGATCAGCTCGCGCTGGCCACGGCCGATCGGCACCATCGAGTCGATCGACTTCTGGCCCGTGGCCAGAGGCTGGTCCACCGACTGGCGCGCGATCACGCCCGGAGCGACCTTCTCGATCACGTCGGTCATCTTGGCGTTGATCGGACCCTTGCCGTCGATGGGCTGGCCCAGCGCGTTGACTACGCGGCCGATCAGCTCGGGGCCCACCGGCACTTCCAGAATGCGGCCCGTGCACTTGACGGTATCGCCTTCGGAGATGTGCTCGTACTCGCCCAGAATCACGGCGCCGACGGAGTCGCGCTCCAGGTTCAGCGCCAGGCCATAGCTGGGTTGACCGTCCGAATCGGCGGGGAACTCCAGCATTTCGCCCTGCATCACGTCCGACAGGCCGTGAACACGCACGATTCCGTCGGTGACGGACACCACGGTGCCCTGGTTGCGGATATCGCTGCCCGCCTCCAGACCTTCGATGCGGCTCTTGATCAGTTCAGAAATTTCTGCGGGATTGAGTTGCATGACTCTTTCCTTCTTTCTTTAGTAAGCCCAGACCTCAACCGCCCTCAGGCCGTGAGGGCCGCTTTCATTTGTTCCAGACGGGCCTTGACCGATGTGTCCAGCACTTCGTCACCCACCACCACGCGCACGCCGCCAATGAGCGACTCGTCGATCTGCACCGACAGGTTGAGCTTTTGGCCAAAGCGCTTTTCCAGCGTGGAGCCCAGTTCGACCAATGCCGCGGCATCGATCGGATAGGCGCTGTAGACCACGGCATCGAGACTGCCACGGCCTTGGTTGACCAGTGCGCGAAACTGCGCCGCCATCTCGGGCAGCACCTGCAGGCGGCCGTTGTCGACGACGGTGCGCAGGAAATTCAGCGCCATCGCCGGCAAGTCCTTGCGTACGCCGCTGATGAGCTCAAGCACCTGCTCGCGCGTGACCTTGGGGTCGCCGGCCAACTGGCGCAGCGCAGGATCGGCGGCGATCGCCGCCAGGTCGTCGACCCAGGGCAGGGCCGCGGCGGCATCACCGCCGGCGCAGGCCTCGTACAGCGCCTCGGCGTAAGGGCGGGCAATGGTGGCAAATTCAGCCATGGCGCCTCTCCTTACAGCTCGGTCTTGAGGCGTCCGAGCAGGTCGGCATGGACGCCAGCGTTGACCTCCTTGCGCAGAATCTGCTCGGCACCCTTGACGGCCAGCGCGGCCACCTGCTCGCGCAAGGCTTCGCGGGCGGCAACCACTTGTTGCTCGGCCTCGGCACGCGCTGCAGCGACGATCTTGTTGCCTTCGTCGGTGGCACGCGTCTTGGCCTCTTCGATGATGGCTTGCGCACGGCGCTCGGCGTCGGCCAGGCGCGTGGCGGTTTCGTTGCTGGCGGAGGCCAGTTCCTGCTTGACGCGCTGGTCAGCGGCGGCAAGCTCGGACTTGGCCTTGTCGGCCGCAGCGAGACCATCGGCGATTTTCTGTGCCCGCTCATCGAGTGCCTTCGCGATCGGTGGCCACACGAATGTCATCGTGAACCACACCAGAATCAGGAAGACGACCAGTTGAACGAACAGGGTCGCGTTGATACTCACGGCAACACCTTTCTATTCTTGGGCGTTGATCGGAGTGCTTAGGCCAGGACGAAGGGGTTGGCGAAAGCGAACAGCAGGGCAATGGCCACGCCGATCAGGAAGGCCGCGTCGATCAGACCGGCCAAGATGAACATCTTGGTCTGCAGCTCGTTGATCAGCTCAGGCTGACGGGCCGACGATTCCAGGAACTTGCCGCCCATCAGAGCGATACCGATCGAGGCGCCGATGGCACCGAGACCAACGATCAGACCGCAAGCCAGAGCGACGAGGCCGAGAATGTTTTCCATGATGACTCCTAGGATGAAAAGAAAGAAAGGTTGAAGGAAGGGAAAGGAAAAAGCTCAGTGAGCGTCATGCGCCTGGCCGAGGTAAATCAGCGCCAGCATCATGAAAATAAAGGCTTGCAGGGTGATGATCAGAATATGAAAGATCGCCCAGATCGAGCCCGCGATGATGTGCCCCAGGGGGAGCAACACACCAGAGAGCGACATGGCCGCCGCACCACCCATCAGGGCGATCAGGCAGAACACCAACTCACCAGCGTACATGTTGCCAAACAGTCGCATGCCATGCGAGACCGTCTTGGCAAGGTATTCAATGACTTGCATGGCAAAGTTCACCACGCCCAGGATGGCGGCGAACAGCGGATTCTTGCTGGTGCCGAACGGCGCCGTGAACAGCTCGTGGATCCAGCCGCCCAGGCCCTTGATCTTGATGCTGTAGTAGAAGCACAGCACCAGCACGGCAGTGGACAGGCCCAGCGTGGTCGACAGGTCGGCCGTCGGAACGACGCGCAGATAGGCGTGCGAGTCGCCCAGCGCGCCCTGCCACAGCACGGGCAGCAGGTCGACGGGCAGCAAGTCCATGGCGTTCATCAGGAAGATCCAGACAAACACGGTCAGCGCCAGCGGGGCGATGAACTTGCGGCTTTGTGCGTTGTGGATGTTGGCCTTGGCCTGGTTGTCGACCATCTCGACCAGGATCTCGACCGCTGCCTGGAAGCGCCCCGGGACACCCGAAGTGGCCTTGCGCGCACACGACCAGAACACCAGGAACATGATGGCGCCGAGTGCGACGCTGACGAAAATCGAGTCCAGGTTGAACACCGAGAAATCGACGATGAAGCCCTGCTTGATGTTTTGCAGGTGCTGCAAGTGGTGAACAATGTACTCACTTGCGGTTGGAGCATTCGCCTCAGCAGCCATTGGACAACTCTTCCCTCAAAAAAATATCAACCGTTGCGACGCCGCCCGGACCAGCCCGCCAGGGCAATCCAGTACATCTTCATTACCACCACCATGCCAGCCAGCAAGGCCAGCCAGCTCAGCCCGGCAACCAGCCTGGGCGCAGCCACCAGCATGGCGATGGTCAGGGCAATCTTGACCAGCTCCCAGCCCAGAAACCCGGCGACGACCGCTCCCGCATCGTCGCGCTTGCGCGCCATCGCGCGAGCAAACAAGGTGGAAGGCAGCAGCACGGACAGTGCGCCATAGCCTGCCGACCATGCCACCGACGGCTGCCTCGTCAGCAGCCATGCCACCAGCACGACCAGCACGCCCACCAGAGCCTGCCCTCCCACAATCCTCCAGACCGACAGCGCCGGGTGGCGTTTGCGCCACTCCTGGGCCTCCTGTGGCGTCAGGGGCTTGAAGTCGTCTTGCGCGTCCTCAAATGCCGAGTCACAGGCGTCAGATTGTCTGAACGAGTCCCTCTGCACTTAAGCCCCAAACATTCACAAAGCCCCGCATTATAAGGACAAACCCCTGTTCGGGAACAATGTCGCCCGCACGATGCGTCTTTTGTCACGATGCTGTGCGATTGAGGAGACACCGCCTGCCTTCCTGTTTGACACCTGCAGACCACAGCCATGACCGCTCCCACCTCCCGCCAGGACTCCCTGATCGACTACCCCAGCGCCTTCCCGATCAAGGTGATGGGCGCCAACGTGGACGGCTTCGTGCATGCCGTCACGGCCGTTGCCCGCCAGTTCGACCCGCAGTTCGACGCTTCGACCATCGAGCTGCGGGGCAGCAGCGCCGGCAACTACCTGGGCGTGACCATCACGGTAACGGCCACGAGCCGCGCGCAGCTCGACGATCTGTACCGCGCGCTGACCTCGCACCCGATGGTCAAGGTCGTGCTCTGACATGCAGACCCACATGCTCGGGCTGGCGCCCTATGAAACGACCGTGCAGGCCATGCGCGACTTCACCGAGGCGCGCGACGCCGCCACGCCCGATGCACTGTGGGTATGCCAGCACCCGCCGGTCTTCACGCAGGGTTTTGCTGGCCGGCAGGATCACGTGCTGCACCCGGGCAACATCCCGGTCGTCGCCACCAACCGCGGCGGGCAGGTGACCTACCACGGGCCGGGCCAGGTCGTCGCCTATCCGCTGATCGACCTGCGCCGCGCCGGTTACTACGTCAAGGAATACGTCTACCGCGTCGAAGAGGCCGTGATTGCCACGCTGGCGCGGTTCGGCGTGACCGGCCACCGCGTCGCGTCCGCACCGGGCCTTTACGTGCGCCTGGATGACCCGGGCAGCCACGCCATGCTTGCCCAGCGTCCGCAGCGGCGCGAGCCCGGCAGCGCACCGCCCGCGCCCGACTTCACGGGCCTGGGCAAGATTGCCGCAATCGGCATCAAGGTGTCGCGCTACTGCACCTACCACGGCGTGGCGCTGAACGTGGCGATGGATCTGGAGCCGTTCTCGCGCATCAATCCCTGCGGCTACGCCGGGCTGCGCACCGTCGACCTGGCCAGCCTGGGCTACGAGGTTGCGTGGGACGACGCAGCGCAGGTGCTTGCCGGGCAGCTGGCACGGCGGCTGCAGCCGTAGCGGCGGCGCTTTGCGCCGCGCCTGGACACGACAGGCCGCCTCAAGGCTCTCCCAAGGCCATCAACGCCGCCGGATCGCTGCTGGCCGCCACCTGCGCCGCCCAGGGGGCGAGCACGCGGATGTCGGCACGCAGAATCTCCTGCTTGACCGCCAGGATTTGCGACGGATGCATCGAGAAGCTGCGCAGGCCCAGGCCCAGCAGCAGGCGCGTCATGCCCACGTCGCCGGCCATCTCGCCGCACACCGTGACCTCCTTGCCCTGGCGCTGGCCTTCGGCAATCACGCTGGCCACCAGGCGAAGCACCGCCGGGTGCAGCGGGTCGTACAGGTGCGCGACCGCCTCGTCGGCCCGGTCGATGGCCAGGCAGTACTGGATCAGGTCGTTGGTGCCGATCGACAGGAAGTCGAAGTAGGGCAGGAACTCGCGCACCATCAGCGCTGCGGCCGGCACCTCGATCATCGCGCCCAGCTCGGGCATGCCATAGGCGATGCCGCGCGCGTCCAGCTCGGCGCGCGCCTGGTTGAGCTGCGCCAGCGTCTGGCGGATCTGCGCCTCATGCCCCAGCATCGGAAACAGCAGCTTGACCTTGCCGTGGCCGGCCACGCGCAGCACGGCGCGCAGCTGGGCGCGAAACATCGCCGGCTCCGACAGGCTCCAGCGGATGGCGCGCAGGCCCAATGCTGGGTTGAGCGAATGCTCGCGCCAGCCTTTGTCCAGCGGCTTGTCGGCGCCCACGTCGATGCTGCGAATCGTCACCGGCAGGCCCTGCATGCCCTGCACCGCCTGCAGATAGGCCTGAAACTGCTCTTCCTCATCCGGTAGCCGCCCGCCGCGGCCCATGAACAGGAATTCGGTGCGAAACAGCCCCACGCCCACCGCGCCCGCGCGCACCGCGGCCTGCGTGTCCTGGGGCTGCTCGATGTTGGCCAGCAGCGCCACCTGCTGCGCGTCGCGCGTCACCGACGGCGTGTGGCGCAGCCGCACCAGGCGCTCGCGCGCCAGCAGCGCCTCGCGCCGGCGAAAGCGGTATTCATCGAGCAGCAGCGGAGAGGGATCGACGATGATCACGCCCGCGTCGCCGTCGATGATGACCCAGTCGTCCTGGCGTACCAGCTGGCTGGCGCTGCGGGCGCCAACCACGGCCGGTATGTCCATGCTGCGCGCGACGATGGCCGTGTGGCTGGTGGTGCCGCCCACGTCGGTGACGAAGCCGGCAAACACGCTGTGCTTGAACTGCAGCATGTCGGCCGGTGACAAATCGTGTGCAACCAGCACCAGCGGCACGCGCTCGCTGCGCCCCTGCTCGGTGGGCGGCTGCGCCGGCGCGCCAGCGCCCACGTTGCCCAGTTGCCCGCGCAGATAGCGCAGGATGCGCTCGACCACCTGCTGCAGGTCGGCCTTGCGCTCGCGCAAATACTCGTCCTCCATTTCGTCGAACTGGCGCGAGATGATTTCCAGCTGCGTGGTCAGCGCCCACTCGGCGTTGTAGTGGCGCTCCTCGATCCAGTGCTTGACGCCGTTCTCGAGCATCTCGTCCTGCAGCAGCATCAGGTGCACGTCGAGCAAACCCGACAGCTCGGGCGGCGCGTCGCGCGGCATGTCCGCCTGCAGGCGCTGCAACTCGGCGACGACCGCGTCGCGCGCGCGGCGCAGGCGTGCAATCTCGTCGGCAATCTGCGCTGGCGCGATGAAGTCATGCACCACCTCCATGCGGCTGGAGACCGCCAGCACCGCCCGGCCAATGGCAATGCCGCGAGAAACCGCCAAACCGTGGATGGAAAAAGTCATCAGCTTGCGGCAGCGCCGCCCTCCTACGCCGTCAGGATGGAGCTCGTACCAGCGGGCTATTCACCCTCGCCGAATTTATCCTCGATCAACGCCAACAGTGCGTCCATGGCCTCGCGCTCCTGTGCCCCTTCAGTCTGCAGCAGCACCTGCGACCCCATGCCGGCGGCCAGCATCATCACACCCATGATGCTCTTGGCGTTGATGCGCCGCCCTCCCTTGCTCATCCAGACATCGCAGTCGAAACTGCCCGCCAGCTTGGTCAGCTTGGCCGATGCGCGGGCATGCAGGCCCAGCTTGTTGGCAATCGTCGTGGTCTCTTCAATCATGAAAAAGAAGGAGTGGTTTCCTTGTCCAGCCGCACCTGCATCATGCCCTGCACGCCCCCGGCCAGCGCGCGCGCGACCACGCCGTCCAGCGGCTCCGCGCGGTAGGACAGCGCACGCAGCAGCATCGGCAGATTCACGCCTACGACCAGCTGCGCCTGCGCCATCCCCTGCGCCAGGCGCTGCGCCACATTGCATGGCGTAGCGCCCAGCACGTCGCACAGCAGCAGCGTGGGTGCATCGGCGCTCTGCGCCAGCCGGGCGCGGGCCGCCGCCAGCGTGACCTCGGGCGGGTCGTCGGGAAGCACGTCCAGCGCCAGCACCGCGCCCTCGGCATCGGGAAACACATGCAGCGCGCATTCGCGCAGCGCATGGGCCAGCGGTGCGTGGGCAATGACGACGAGACGGGTATTCATGGCAGATGATTCAAGATCCGGCGGAGGATCGCCAGACACTTTCCGAAACAGGGATTATCGCCCTGCCAGCGCCGCGGCGCCGCTCGACGCAGACGACAACCGGGTGAACTATCCGCAGCCCCGGCAATCTACCGACGGGCATGCAGGCATCTGCGCCCATGCACAATGGCGCCCATGGCGCTGAAACCACCGCCATCCGACCAGGAATCGACCTTATGCAAACCAAGAAATGGCTCGTCGCCGGGGCTTTGGCCATTTGCGCCGCCGTTGGCACGGCCGTCGTGATGAACGCCGGCACCACCAAGGCGCCCGAATCGACCTTTGTGCTGCTCGACGGCTCGCGGCAGACCACGGCCGACCTGCGCGGCAAGGTCACCCTGGTCAACTTCTGGGCCACCAGCTGCACCACCTGCGTGGCCGAGATGCCCGCCATCGTCGCCACCTACGACAAGTACAAGAATCAAGGGTTCGAGACGCTGGCCGTCGCGATGAGCTACGACCCGCCCAGCTACGTCGTCAACTTCACCGAAACGCGCAAGCTGCCCTTCAAGGTCGCCATCGACAACACCGGCGCCGTCGCCCGCGCGTGGGACGAAGTCCAGCTCACGCCAACGACCTACATCGTCAACAAGCGCGGCGAGATCGTCAAACGCTACGTCGGCGCGCCCGACTTTGCCGAGCTGCACCGCCTGATCGAACGCCTGCTGGCCGAGGCCTGAGCGCCGAGCGGCAGCCGGGCAAACAAGCACAGGAGTGCGGCGCGCATCGCGCTACACTGGGCCTTGCCTGACCGAAAGACCAAGACAGCCCCGTGGATCAGCCGCCCTCCATCACCCTGCTCATTCCCACCCAGCCGCACGAAATGGACACCGTGCGCGCGCTCTTTCAAGACTACGCCGACAGCCTGGATGTGGACTTGGCGTTCCAGCACTTTGACGAAGAGCTTGACAGCCTGCCCGGCGACTACGCCCCCCCGCGCGGCGTGATCATGCTGGCCGAAGTGGACGGTAGCCCCGCCGGCTGCTGTGCCATCCGCCCGCTGGACACCGTGGACTACCCCAACGCCTGCGAGATGAAGCGCCTGTTCGTGCGCAAGCCCTTTCGCGGCTTCGGCCTGGGCCGCCAGCTGGCCGAGGCCGCATTGGACGCCGCGCGCCGCGCCGGCTACGCCAGCGTGCTGCTCGATACGCTGGACACCATGGAATCGGCCCGCGCGCTGTACGCCGAACTGGGCTTCGAGGAAATCCCGCCCTACTACCACAACCCCATTGCGGGGGCGCATTACCTCAAGGCGGATATTTACTGATTCACGGCAGAGCCGGATTCAGTGTGAGCGGCCAGGAACAGCGCCGATTCACGCGCCCTTCGTAATCGCGGATCGTTCAGCCAGCTGCGCTACCTCCAGGCGCAGCCCGATCTCCCACGTCGAGCCTAAAAATTACGCCAAAGTATTTAAGTCCCGTCTCCAGGCCGTCGCCCAACATGCATGAAGGCGCCACGGTGGCGCTTGTCACCGAGTCAATCCCTCTTGTATTAGGAGCACTCACATGCTGAGCCTGCACACCAACGCCGCGTCACTGAGCACGCAAAACTCCCTCGCCTCGACCAACAAGGCGCTGTCTTCCTCGATGACCAAGCTGGGCACGGGTTTCCGCGTCAACTCCGCCATGGACGACGCAGCAGGCCTTCAGATCGCCACGCGCCTGAACGCGCAAAGCATGGGCATGAAGGTCGCGCAGAAGAACACGCAAAACGGCATCTCCATGCTGCAGACCGCCGAAGGCGCGCTCAACGAAGTGACCAACATGCTGCTGCGCATGAAGGACCTGGCCACCGAGAAGAGCAACGCCACCACCAGCACCGATGACAAGACGGCGCTGAGCACCGAAATCACCAGCATCATGGCCAACACCACCTTCGGCGGCGAAAAACTGCTGACCGGCGGCAAGCTGGCCGCAGCCATGGACTTTCAAACCGGCGCCGACAAGGTGGCCTGCCCCAGCAGCGTGCCTGCGTCGCTGACATCGAACTTGCCGGGGGCTTCGTTGTTCAGCTGCACCACCTTGCCATCCTTGACCAGCATGGAATACCGGTTGCTGCGCAGCCCCAGCCCCTTGCCTGTCAGATCCAGCGTCAAACCCGTGGCCTTGGCGAATACCGCGTCGCCGTCGGCCAACATGCGCACCTTGCCGGCGGTTTTCTGGTCGCGCCCCCATGCGCCCATCACGAAGGCATCGTTGACCGCCAGGCACCAGATCTCGTCGACACCAGCGGCCTTGAACGCATCGGCCTGCGCCACATAGCCAGGCAGGTGCTGGTTCGAGCAGGTGGGCGTGAACGCGCCGGGGACGGCAAAGATCGCCACGGTCTTGCCGGCCGTGGCCTTCGCCACGTCGACCGGATTGGGGCCGACGCTGCAACCATTGCCCTCGACCTCGACGTATTCCATCAATGTGACGGACGGCAATGCATCTCCAACCTTGATCATTTCAGAACTCCTTCTGGACACAAAAAAACGACCCACATTGTGGGTCGTTTTTTGATTGTTCGCCGGCGAGCAGCCACCAGGGCCGCCGCCTGCGCGGTCTTTACAGCAGACCGGCCTTTTGCACCAGGCGGATGGCCACCCAGTTCTTGGTCTTGGAGATCGGGCGGCTTTCGGCGATCTCGACGGTATCGCCCAGCTTGTATTCGCCGTTTTCGTCGTGTGCGTGGTACTTGCTCGACCGGATCATGATCTTGCCGTAGATGGGATGCATCACGCGGCGCTCGACGAGCACGGTCACGGTCTTGGTACGCTTGTCGCTGACCACCTTGCCAACCAAGGTGCGCTTGAGGGAGGGTTTGGCTTCCGTCATGTTCGCTCCTGGATTACTTGGCGGCTTGCTTTTCAGCAAGAATGGTTTTGGCGCGGGCAATATCGCGGCGCGTAGTGCGCAGCGTATTGGTATTGCCCAGTTGTTGCGTGGCCTTTTGCATACGCAGGCCGAAGTGGGCCTTTTGCAAGGACTTCACTTCTTCCTTCAGAGCGGCAACATCTTTTTGGCGCAGTTCTGCAGCTTTTGTCATGTTGTTACTCCTCAGGCACCAATGTGACGGGACACGAACGTGGTGCGCAGCGGCAGCTTGGCAGCAGCCAGGCGGAACGCTTCACGAGCCAGCTCTTCGGGCACGCCGACGATCTCGAACACCACCTTGCCGGGCTGGATTTCAGCCACGTAGTACTCGGGGTTGCCCTTGCCGTTGCCCATACGCACTTCTGCGGGCTTGGTCGAGATGGGCTTGTCCGGGAACACGCGGATCCAGATGCGGCCACCGCGCTTGACGTGGCGCGAGATGGCACGGCGCGCGGCTTCGATCTGGCGCGCCGTCAGGCGGCCGCGATCGGTGCACTTGAGACCGAAGTCACCGAACGACACGGCATTGCCACGGGTGGCGATGCCGGTGTTGCGGCCCTTTTGCTCTTTGCGGTATTTGCGACGAGCAGGTTGCAGCATATTTATTCTCCTTGACCGTCCGCCGCTGTAGCGGGCGCGGCTTTCACGCGCTTAACGGAATCTGCGCCTGCGCCCAGCGGCTTGTCGCTGCCATCGGCAGGTGCGGCGTTGGTGCCGGCGGGGCGGCGGCCACCACGGCGCTCACCGTCACGGCGGCCATCACGGCGACCGTCGCGGCGCGGGCGGCGCTCGTCTTCACGCGGCGTTTCCACGGCGGGCAGGTCACCCCGGCCCAGCGTGTCACCCTTGTAGACCCAGACCTTGACACCGATGGTGCCGTAGGTGGTGTGGGCTTCGGAGGTGCCGTAGTCGATGTCGGCGCGCAGCGTGTGCAGCGGCACGCGGCCTTCGCGGTACCACTCGGTACGCGCGATCTCGATGCCGTTCAGACGACCCGAGGACATGATCTTGATGCCCTGGGCGCCCAGGCGCATCGCGTTCTGCATCGCGCGCTTCATCGCACGGCGGAACTGGATGCGCTTCTCCAGCTGCTGGGTGATCGAGTCGGCGATCAGCTTGGCATCGATTTCGGGCTTGCGCACTTCCTCGATGTTGACTGCCACGGGCACACCCAGGCGGGTGGCCAGTTCCTTCTTCAGGTTCTCGATGTCCTCGCCCTTGCGGCCGATCACCACGCCCGGACGTGCCGAGTAAATGGTGATGCGGGCGTTCTTGGCGGGGCGCTCGATCAGCACACGCGAGACGGCGGCGTTCTTCAGCTTGGACTTCAGGTACTCGCGCACCTTGATGTCTTCAGCGAGCATGCCGGCGAAGTCGCGGTTGCTGGCGTACCAACGGCTGGCCCAGTTGCGGCTGACCGCAAGGCGAAAGCCGGTAGGATGGATTTTCTGTCCCATAGTCTTCCTCTGGCCTTAATTGCCCACGGTCACATAAATGTGGCAAGTCGGCTTGCTGATGCGGTTGCCGCGGCCCTTGGCGCGCGCGGTAAAGCGCTTGAGCGTGGTGCCTTGCTCGACGTAGATGGTCTTGACCTTCAGCTCGTCGATGTCGGCGCCGTCGTTGTGCTCGGCGTTGGCAATGGCCGACTCCAGCACTTTCTTGACGATGCCCGCAGCTTTTTTCTGCGTGAACGTCAGGATGTCCAGCGCCTGATCCACTTTCTTGCCGCGGATCAGATCGGCTACCAGGCGGCCCTTGTCCACCGACAGGCGCACGCCACGGAGAACAGCACGTGTTTCAGTCATGTTCTTTCCTTACCTCTTGGCCTTTTTATCGGCGGGGTGGCCCTTGAAGGTGCGCGTCAGGGCGAATTCGCCCAGCTTGTGGCCCACCATCTGGTCGGTGACGTACACCGGCACATGCTGCTTGCCGTTGTGCACGGCAATCGTCAGGCCGATGAAATCCGGCAGCACCATGGAACGGCGCGACCAGGTCTTGACGGGCTTTTTGTCCTTGGTGGCGATGGCCTTCTCGGCCTTGGCCAGCAAGTGATGGTCAACGAACGGACCTTTTTTGACGGAACGAGTCATTGCCTACCCCTTACTTCTTGCGACGCGACACGATCATGTTCTGCGTGCGCTTGTTGTTGCGAGTGCGGTAGCCCTTGGTCAGGTTACCCCATGGATCCACGGGGTGGCGACCTTCACCGGTCTTGCCTTCACCACCGCCTTGCGGGTGGTCGACCGGGTTCATGGCAACACCACGCACGGTCGGGCGAATGCCCATCCAGCGCTTGACACCGGCCTTGCCGAGCTGGCGCAGGCTGTGCTCGCCGTTGGCGACTTCACCGATGGTGGCACGGCACTCGATGTGGATGCGACGCACCTCGCCCGAGCGCATGCGCACCTGGGCGTACATGCCTTCACGCGCCAGCAGCGTGGCGGACGTGCCGGCCGAGCGGGCGATCTGCGCACCGGCACCGGGCTTGAGCTCGATGCAGTGGATGGTCGAACCCACCGGGATGTTGCGGATCGGCAGCGTGTTGCCCACACGGATCGGCGCTTCGGAGCCACTGATGATGGTGGCGCCCACTTCCAGGTTGCGCGGAGCGATGATGTAGCGACGCTCGCCGTCGGCATAGCACACCAGGGCGATGTGGGCCGTGCGGTTGGGGTCGTACTCGACGCGCTCGATCTTGGCGGGAATGCCGTCCTTGTTGCGACGGAAGTCGACCACGCGGTAGTGGTGCTTGTGGCCACCGCCCTTGTGGCGCACGGTGATGTGGCCGTTGTTGTTGCGGCCCGACTTCTGGAACTGGGGCTCCAGCAGCGGGGCATAGGCCTCGCCCTTGTACAGGTGGTCGCGCGAGATCTTCACCGCGCCGCGGCGGCCGGCGGAGGTCGGTTTGATTTTGATAATGGCCATGGTTTACGCAGCCTCCCCGGACAGGTTCAGCTCTTGACCTTCCTTGAGCAGCACATAGGCTTTGCGCACGTTGTCACGGCGGCCCATGGACTTGCCAAAGCGCTTGGTCTTGCCTTTGGTATTCACCACGGAAACACCCTTGACCTCGACCTTGAACAGCAGCTCGACGGCGGCCTTGATCTCGGGCTTGGTGGCGTTTTGCAGCACCTTGAACGTCACGGCATTGGCGTGCTCGGCAACCATGGTGGCCTTCTCGGACACGATGGGAGCGACCAGCACCTGCATCAGACGGCCTTCATCGAACGTACGTTCGGCAGCGGTAGGATTGATGCGGCTCATGCGAACATCTCCTTGAGTTGGTCGATCGCAGCCTTGGTGACCAGCACCTTCTTGTAGTGCACCAGCGACACGGGGTCGGCATAGCGCGGCTCGACGACGAACACGTTCTTCAGGTTGCGCGAAGCCAGGTACAGGTTCTCGTCCACCTCGTCGGCGATCACCATCACCGATTCCAGGTTCATGGCCTTGAACTTGCTGGCCAAGGCCTTGGTCTTGGGGCTTTCGACGGTGAGCGAGTCGACGACGGCCAGACGGCCTTCACGGGCCAGCTGCGACAGGATGGAGGCCATGCCGGCGCGGTACATCTTCTTGTTGATCTTCTGCGTGAAGTTTTCTTCAGGCAGGTTCGGGAAGATGCGTCCGCCCCCACGCCACAGCGGCGACGAGGTCATACCGGCGCGGGCATTGCCCGTACCCTTTTGACGGAACGGCTTCTTGGTCGAGTGACGAACCTGCTGGCGGTCCTTCTGGGCACGGGTGCCCTGGCGGCCGTTGGCGCGGTAAGCGACCACGATCTGGTGGATCAGGTCTTCGTTGTACTGGCGATCGAACACGGTCTCGGGCACGTCGATCTTGGACGCGGCCTGGCCTTGTTCATTCAGGAGTTCGAGCTGCATTAGTTCGCTCCTTTGTCAGCTTGTGCCTTGATGGCGGGACGCACGGTGACGAAACCGCCCTTGGAGCCCGGAACCGCACCCTTGATCAGCAGCAGCTGGCGCGCCTCGTCGATGCGAATCACGTCCAGGTTCTGCGTGGTAACGGTGACGTCGCCCATGTGGCCCGTCATTTTCTTGCCGGGGAACACGCGGCCGGGATCCTGGGCCATGCCGATGGATCCAGGGACGTTGTGCGAACGGCTGTTGCCGTGCGAGGCACGCTGCGAACCGAAGTTGTGGCGCTTGATCGTGCCGGCATAGCCCTTGCCGATCGAGGTGCCTTGCACGTCGACCTTCTGGCCCACGGCGAACACTTCGGTCACCGGGACGTTCTTGCCGGCGGGGTACTTGCCGGCAACTTCTTCGGTCACGTGGAATTCACGGATGATTTCACCGGCTTGCACACCGGCCTTGGCCAGGTGGCCGGCGATGGGCTTGGTCACGCGCGACGCTTTGCGCGAGCCATAGGTGACCTGCAGGGCCACATAGCCATCGTTCTCTTGGGTTTTCACCTGGGTCACGCGGTTGTCCGACACATCGAGCACCGTGACGGGAATCGCTTCTCCGTCATCGGTGAACACACGCATCATGCCCACCTTGCGGCCCAGCAACCCCAGGGAGTTGCTCAGACTCATTGGTTTTCTCCAAAACTTTCACCGCCCGGACTGCAATTGGCCCCGGCGTTTGCACCCTCGGCAGGCTTTGCGGGCCATGCACGGGCGCATGAAAGGCGGTTGATAAAACTCCGCGCCAACGCCCACCTCTGGACGCAAAAACGCGAAGCCGCAAAGTATAACGCGGCCTTGCCGATTTGGCAAGGCCGCGTTGAATAGCGGCGCGGCAGCATGCCGCCGCGCAACACCCTGGTGCAATTACTGCAGCTTGATCTCGACGTCCACGCCGGCGGGCAGGTCGAGCTTCATCAGCGCGTCAACGGTCTTGTCGGTCGGGTCGACGATGTCCATCAGGCGCTGGTGCGTGCGGATCTCCAGCTGGTCGCGGCTCGTCTTGTTGACGTGGGGCGAGCGCAGCACGTCGAAACGCTTCATGCGCGTGGGCAGGGGCACGGGGCCCTTGACGATGGCACCGGTGCGCTTGGCGGTATCGACGATCTCGGCAGCGGACTGGTCGATCAACTTGTAGTCGAACGCCTTCAGGCGGATGCGGATTTTTTGCTTGGACATGAATAATTCCCAGTTATCCCGAAGAATTACTCGATGATCTTTGCCACCACGCCGGCGCCGACGGTACGGCCGCCCTCGCGGATGGCAAAGCGCAGGCCTTCTTCCATGGCGATGGGGGCGATCAGCTTGACGGTGATCGACACGTTGTCGCC